>NZ_JAUBSX010000031.1:70671-79522 GCF_036704885.1 Microcoleus sp. F4-D5
TTCCCCAAGATTTGCATAGATTCCTGCTAGTTGGTGCAAAGTAGCAGCTTTCCCTTGAACATCGCCAATTTTTTCCTTAAGTTCGAGAGATTGTTGATAAAATGCGATCGCCTGTTCTACTTCCCCAAGATTTGCATAGATTCCTGCTAGTTGGTGCAAAGTAGCAGCTTTCCCTTGAACATCGCCAATTTTTTCCTTAAGTTCGAGAGATTGTTGATAAAATGCGATCGCCTGTTCTACTTCCCCAAGATTTGCATAGATTCCTGCTAGTTGGTGCAAAGTAGCAGCTTTCCCTTGAAGATTGCCAATTTTTTCGTGAAGTTCGAGTGATTGTTGATAAAATGCGATCGCCTCTTTGGGATTTCCCCAATCGTCCTGAATCCATCCTAATTCATGTAAAGTATTTGCTTTTAAAGATATGAACTCTTCATCATTTTTCGCCAAATCTAACGCTTGTTCCAGATAGTATTTTGCAGTTTTATATTCACTCCGACTGCGATAAGCAATTCCCAAATTATTCAAAATCCTGATGCGAGTTTTCAAATCCTCTTGAGTTTCCTCGCGCCCATTGGAGGGAGTGTATTCAATCAATAACCGCTTTAATAAATCAATTCGTTCCTGCTTTTCCGGCAACTCACAATTGCTAATCCCTTTGCTAGCATCCAGAGTTTGAGACATCGCATCATCTCTAGTATTTGCAGGAGTTTTGAACACAAAAGTTCCCGAATTCCAAGCCCAGAAATCCGGCGCAAAATTAGCAACTCGCGTAATCGCATAATCCGGCAAACAAAAAATCATGGGATGCGGCACTTTAACCGGATAAGCATCTCGTACCCAATTAAAATCTACCAGCATCGGCGGATATTCCCCCGTCATCCCGATCGCATTTTCCACTCCCCGCACAATCAAAATCAACTTTTTGTCTGGTTGAACCTTGACTGTTGGCAAAACCTTCAGAATTTCATCCATCAAAAAGCGCATATCAGGATCTGGAAAATCCCAAATTTCAAACTGCATCTCTTGACAATCGGGATGACTAATTAAAGCCTGAATAATCGCATCTCTATCCTTGGCAAAATTACTTTGGATAAATCCCAAATCAAAGGCATTGTCGGGAACAATATCGACAAACGTCAGCAATTGATCGAAAGACTCTTGATTTAGTTCAATTATCCTTTGTCGGTCTACTTCAGGAATTTCTCTGGATTGATGCAAGGGCTTGCTGGAAAGCATAGCTTTGTTTTACGAGTGGGTTGACATAATTCCACCGACTATTGCCGTTGTATTCCAAAACGGAAATATTGAATAATAAAGTTTGTCCAATTTCATCTTTATTAATATCTTTATCGATGCAAACTCGCGCTAATATTGTATAATATTCTGGTGTAGGAGTAGACCTTTCAAAGTCAAATTGCTGTTGATTTAAAGCGTAAGTTACATCTTCAGCCAAAACTTTACTGTGTTTGCGAGTAATAGCCGTGCGACAAGCCGATCGAGTTATCTGCATCAATTGTCGCACGTGACCGCCACTAGCTTTTGCCAAATCTAGCAACTGTTGTCGATCGTCAAATAGGGCACTAACATCAACCCGCTGCTCGATCAAACTGGCAACTCCCTCTAATCTTTGCTGATTGTAATTTAAATTGCACTCACTGCGATTAAATTCATAAATATTCACCATTGGCACAATGTTGGGGTTGCCAAACAAATTGCTAACATTTTTATAGGAATAAATTACTGAAATCGGCACTGTATAGATAATTGTACAGTCTAGTTCTTGGAGTTGAGGAGCGTAATCAAAAAACAAATGATTGGCAACATTGGGAGGAATCCGGTCTAAGTTATCAACAATCACCAAAAATCCTTTTTGATAGCGGTCTGGATATTTTCGTCTCAGCTTCTCAAAAGCATCTTTCAATAACAAATTAATATCTGTTTGCAAGCGGGACAAATTACGCTGAAGAGTTTCCCGAATCACTTTTTTTTGTTGACTAGAACCTTTAATTTGACCTAGCAATTTGGCTGTCAACTTATAAATAAAGGGAATTTCCGATCCTGCACTTGCTTCAGTTTCGACGCTAACGGAAGATTGAACAGTTTCTTCTGTTTCTTTAGTGACTTCTTTAAACCACGATTCAAAACGTTCTAAAAGTTTGGAATCAAACTTCAATCGTAATTTAGTTAAATCATCAGCTACTTTGTTGATAAACAGCAAATATAAATCGGTATATTCTGCATCAAGAACATCTAGTTCCTGATCGAATTCTATGTAAATCACCCGATAGTCATTTTCCCACCGCGACTGAATGCGTTTTAACTCTGTACTTTTGCCGCATCCCCGATGTCCGGTAAACAAAATTGTGTTAAATTCTCCCGGTTCTTGAAGATCCAAATCCGTGCTAACATCCTCGATCGCTACTGTGTTTCGTACTGCGGACAAATCCACATAATACCGGGCAATATCATCGCCCGTTAGAGGCTTGACATCGCAAGCGCGGTAAGCTTCTTTGAGTGTTTTGGCGCGGTTGGGTGGGAGTGAAGTCATCGGATTGTATATTGTAGATTGTAGATGGAACCCACAGTTGATCGCGATCGCGGACGATCGGGATGTGGAGCTTTTTAACTCCTATGTTAACTCACATCTCGCACTATACTCAAGAACTAGCGATCGCTAGCAACCGATCGCAGAAACCGGGTTTTTTCGCGAATCTACTTCAAAAAATGATTAATAATTAATAAATAAGCCGCCTAAAATCAAAACGATCGCAATTAACGCCACCCAGATAAACCTATTATCTTTCGTATTAACCTGACTCAAATCTACAGGTTCTGGTACGACTGGCTTGGGTTTAGCGTACTTGATATCAGCGTTCGGATTGGCTTGAAAACTGATTGATTGATTTTCATCTAAAGCTGCCAAATCGGGGATTTTCACCATCCATTCAGGAGGTATAGTGAGTTTGGGAGCTTCGAGAATGAACAGCAAGCGCTTTGCTTGCTGGCGGGTTTCTTGGCGGGGATGGCGGGTGAGTTGGCGGCAAAGCTCGATCGCCCTTTCTGTATTGCCAGAGGCTTCGTAGGCTGTCACCAGCCACATCTGCACCTCGCCGCCCAACCGGGAATTTCGATCGACTAAACCGGTAGCTGTTTCTAAACTCTGCACAGCTTTAGCGTACCGGCCGCTCTCAAAAGCTACTTGCCCAGCTTGGTACTCAGTTTGAACAATTTCTAACTTTTCTGAAGTCACGAGCACCCACCCAATTCACAAATATTTATTCCCTAATTCCCCAAACGCTAGAATTCGCTGTTGTGTTGCGACATACCCGACTCGTTGTCGCGTTTGGAACCCAGCAAGTCTAAATTGTCTACCTTAATTACCGGCTTCGAGCGATTTGCTCCGCTATTGCGGTCTTGCCAGCGCTCGAACTTCAAAGAGCCTGTTACGCCAATTAGAGAGCCTTTGCGAACGTAGTCAGCAGCAATCTGCGCTGTTTTGCCCCAAATTTCCAGATTAAACCAGTCTGTTTGTTCGTCTGGGTTGCGCGATCTTTTTCTCACTGCCAGCGTCAACTTGCACAGGACTGTACCCGACTCAAAATACTTCACGTCGGGGTCGCCGCCGACGCGGCCTACTAAAGTTACAACATTAAGACTCATAAACTTTTTCCGGAATGTACTCGATCGGTGATGTAGTTCAACCTTGCCACGCGCGGGCTAGCGTCCAAACTGAACTTGGAACAGCGCCAATGAGGGCTTCATCCTGATTTTACACCCACTTACCAGAACATATTGATTGTGGATGATTGGCGAGTCGGCGCTCAACCTATACTCGACAATGTAGATTTCTGACTAGACTCAGGATGAAAAACGTAATAGAATCCACCTCGGTTACACTTTTGTAACAACATTATTGCACACAATAGTATTTTAGTTTGGGGGGGGGTACAAATCAGTGGGTCTTCTCAATCGATTTTCCTTATCTAGAGATATGGGTATCGACCTCGGTACTGCTAACACGCTCGTTTATGTATCCGGCAAAGGTATTGTTCTGCAAGAACCTTCTGTAGTGGCGATCGACCAGGACTTAAAAATACCGCTGGCTGTTGGAGAAGATGCTAAAAAAATGCTCGGGCGGACGCCCGGGAATGTGATAGCACTGCGCCCGCTTCGCGACGGGGTAATCGCAGACTTCGACACAGCCGAACTGATGCTCAAGACTTTTATCCGCAGAGTTCACGAAGGCCGAACCTTAGTTTCGCCGCGGATCATTATTGGCATCCCCAGCGGTGTCACCGGAGTAGAGAGGCGTGCTGTCATTGAGGCGGCTACTCAGGCCGGTGCTAGAGAAGTGCGGTTAATTGATGAACCCATCGCTGCAGCGATCGGGGCTGGACTGCCTGTGGCTGAGGCGACTGGCAATATGATTATAGATATCGGCGGGGGTACGACGGAAGTTGCGGTTTTGAGTTTGCAAGGTACGGTAATCAGCGAGTCTGTGCGAGTAGCCGGCGACGAACTCAACGAGGCGATCGTCCAATACATGAAAAAAGTTCACAATTTGGTCATCGGCGAACGCACTGCTGAAGAAATTAAGATTCAGTTGGGTTCTGCATATCCAACTCCAGAGGATGACGATGCGATGATGGAAGTGCGGGGCTTGCACTTGCTCTCGGGTCTGCCGCGAACTGTTACAATCAAAGGCCCAGAAATTCGCGAAAGTATGTCGGAACCGCTTTCAGTAATTGTGGAAGCTGTCAAGCGTACTTTGGAACGCACCCCCCCGGAATTAGCAGCAGATATTATTGACAGGGGAATTATGCTCGCCGGCGGCGGAGCCCTGATGAAAGGTTTGGATACTCTAATCAGTCACGAAACAGGAATTGTCACTCACGTGGCAGCCGATCCGCTGTGTTGCGTGGTTTTGGGAACTGGTAGGGTATTGGAAAACAAACAGTTGGAACGGGTTTTCAGCGGTCAGTCGTCGCGCAATATGTAGTTAACTAATTTGGGATTTTGGATTTAGAAATACGGCTGCCATCTCAAATCTAAAATCCTGACATAACAAATTTAGATTACTGAAATTATGCTAAAAAACACACTCCGCAGGTGGTGGGATCTGCGACTGCCAATTGCCCTTTTAGGTTTAGCTGTAACTGCCGCTTGGGGAGTTCGACAAACACAAGGTGCTCCACTGTTTGAAGTTTACAATTGGGTAACTCGTCCGTTTCAAGCCAACGGCTCTGGGCAAGAGCAGCTCATCTCGGCGCGTACTCAAGAACTGCAAGCGCAGCTATTAGAATTAGAAACTCAAAATCAGAAGCTAAAAGAGCTTTTAGGTTACGTTTCGGCTAAGAAACCTAAAGGGATTGTAGCTCCTATTGTTGGCCGCAGCGCGGACCACTGGTGGCAGCAAGTAACCTTGGGTCGCGGCAGCAACCACGGCATCAAAACAGATTTTACCGTCATGGGTCCCGGCGGTTTGGTAGGTCGGGTTGTCAGTGTTACTCCTAATACTAGCTTGGTGCTGTTAATCAGCGACCCTACGAGTCAATTAGGTGTGGGAATTACCCGCACTCGCAACATGGGTTTTATGCGCGGTAAAGGGCAAAATCAGGCGGTGATGGAGTTTTTTGATAATGTTCCTAATGTCAAGCCTGGGGATGTGGTTTCAACTTCTTCTTTTAGTCAGTTGTTCCCTCCTGGTTTGCCGGTGGGAAAAGTGGTTTCGGTGGATCTGAATAAAACTCCGGCTCCCGAAGCTGTTGTTGAGTTCTCTGCACCGATGAATTCTCTGGAGTGGGCAGTGGTTTACCCCCACTCTAAGCAAATCGAACAAAAGGCTTCGCAGGGTCAATCTTCTGAACAGTCGGAAGGAGCAAAGCAGTGATGAAGGCTTTATCTCGGATGTCTTCGCGATCGCGCCAATTTCTCAACTTCGGCGTTACATTTGTTTCTGTGATGCTGTGCATACTGATATTGCCCACTCGGATGCCGGGAATGGAATTGCTGGGAATTAGCCCGAACTGGCTGTTAATTTGGTTGGTAGCTTGGAGTATTAAGCGCAAACGTACAGTTTGGGGAGCTGCTAGCATGGGCGTGGTTTTGGGGTTTCTTCAAGATGCGATGACGGCTCCTCATCCCACCCACGCTGTGAGTCTAGTTATTGTCGGAGTCTTAACAGTGGTGTTGCTGAAAACCTGGTCGATTCCGGCAGATATTGTTGAGAGAGATCCGATTCCGATCGCGTTAATTGTGTTTGGGATGGCAGTGGTAGCGGAAACGGTGATGGGGATTCAATTTTTGGCTATGGGCGATCGGGCTTTACTGGAAATTTGGAGCGAGCACCAGAGAGTGGCTTTGTGTTCTGCTATTCTCAGCAGTCTTTGGGCTCCGGTGATTTATTTTCCCCTGCATCGCTTGTGGGAAATGACGAGGAATTTAGAACAATCTTAGTCATTCATCAGTCATCAGTCATCAGTCATTAGTCAACAGTTAACTGTTAACTAATGACTTTTAAGTGTCATCAGTCAACTATTACTTGTGGTGCCGAACCTAATAAGTGATTAACCGCAATAATTAAATCGCTGAGAATGAAATTAGGCTGGTGCTTTTGCAGTTGATAGCGACTGCGAATGCCACAGGTAACGGCAATTGTGGGTATTCCCAATGCTTGTCCTGCGAGGATATCAGCTTCGGTATCTCCAATCATCCAAGCGGAACCCAGGGAGGACTTAAATTCTTCTGCAACTTCAGCCAACAATTCGGTTTTTAAAGCTGTATAGTTGTGATAGGCGGCATCCGGCATCTGAGTTCCCCGAATGCAGGTAAACAGTCTGGCTAAACCGTAATTTTGCAACAGTTGAACGGCTTGATTTCTCGGCCGCAGGGTGACTAAAATCAGCCGCACGCCGCGGGAATGAAGAAGTGCGATCGCCCATTGCACTCCCGGCTGGATACGATCTAAGTGCAACAAGTCTGGCTGATTGACAATCCGACTTACGCATCCGAGAAAAACATGAATTTCTTCTCCCCACAAGCCGGAACTTTTGGCTATTTCAGCATCGGGCACTCGGTTTTGTTTCATTTGCCAAAACTGCTGTTTGCTGAGTATTTGAAGGTTGAGGTTGATTCCCCTAGCAAGATAAGCTGCTTGAGTCTGGGCCAATCCCTGTTGATAGGTGGTGTAGTAGCGATCGGACACATCCACGATCGGCCCGTCTAAATCGCAAAATACCGTCATCCGGGGGGACGAGTCAGCCTCTGATGCTAGCTTGTACTGAAGGTTTTCGGAGTCCGGGGCGACAACATTTAACATAAAATGTTAAGTAAATCAAGGGAGCTATACATTTCTTGACTTTAGCAAAAAATGTATAAGTTATAATACATAATTTTTAATTATTTTATTAAAAAAACCTATGAAAATTTAGAGGATTGGGCTCAATAAGGGCGATCGAGCCTGTGCGTCGATAACTTGAAGGGAAAAAGTGATTTTTGTGGCTGTTGATACGTGCCTTAGCCATTAAAGTTTAGAATTAAGTTTTTAGTCTTTTGTAATTTACCCATGCTCAAACAAAGCGATTTTGTTAGGAATGCGGACACTAATCGAGTAGAGGTGCTGTCCGAAGCACTGCCTTACATTCAACACTTTGCCGGTCGCACAATTGTGGTCAAATATGGCGGTGCGGCGATGAAAGATAGCACTCTCAAAGACAAGGTGGTTCGGGATATTGTGCTGCTAGCTTGCGTGGGGATGCGTCCGGTTGTGGTTCACGGCGGCGGCCCGGAAATTAATATTTGGCTGGAAAAATTGGGAATTGAGCCGCAATTTAAGGATGGTTTGAGAGTGACTGATGCGGCGACGATGGAAGTTGTAGAAATGGTTTTGGTGGGGAAAGTAAATAAAGAAATTGTTTCGTTAATCAACCAAGCTGGCGGCAAAGCAGTGGGATTGTGCGGCAAGGATGCCAATCTGATTCAAGCTCGTCCTGACGGTCGCGAGGGAATTGGGTTTGTGGGTGAAGTCAGCTGCGTGAAAATCCAGATTTTGGAGTCTTTGGTGAACAGCGGTTATATTCCGGTGGTGTCGAGCGTGGCAGCCGATGAAAACGGTCAATCTTACAACATTAATGCTGACACGGTGGCTGGGGAAATTGCCGCTGGTTTGGGAGCAGAAAAGTTGATTTTGATGACTGATACGGCGGGAATTTTGGAGGATTATCACAAGCCGGAGAGTCTGATTGCTAAGTTAGATATTCAGGAAGCCAGAGAGTTGATTGAGTCGGGAGTTGTGTCTGGGGGAATGATTCCGAAGGTTAATTGTTGTGTGCGGAGTTTGGCTCAGGGTGTGAAGGGTGCTCACATTATTGACGGTCGAATTCCTCATGCTTTGCTGCAAGAAATATTTACGGATGCGGGGATTGGGTCGATGATTGTTGCTTCTGAATTTAGCAGCGCGAACTTAAGGCCTAAGTAAGGTGTAAATCCTAGCGTGGGGAGGGCGGGTGCGTGAAAGGGGTAAACTCGCTGCGATCGCGTATATCCTAACTAAGCCTGCCCCTAAAAACCTTGAGAAGGTACTTATGTAAAATTACTTCAACTAATTCTAACCGTTGTTGAATTTCAGCTTTTCTTAAACTATGAGCAAACACTTTAGAGTTTTGGATTCTGTTGCGATTCTCAAGCCGATTTCAAATACGCGATTAGCGCTAGTGGAACCAGAATACGCATCAATTTCTAGTTTGCCAGTTGGACTTGTGGGAACTATTATTGAAGTGTAAGCTGTTGCACATTTAAACTGTGATACAAGCATTGCCCTTATTTTTGATTTTGCGACCCCATTTAATTATTAATT
>NZ_JAUBSX010000032.1:0-55151 GCF_036704885.1 Microcoleus sp. F4-D5
TTTAATTGGGTCAACAGGTAAAATATGAGTAAAATTACTCATTGACAATAGTGCTTTTAGCTTAACTTGTGAGTAATGCACGCTGCCACATTTGTCGATCGAATTAACCGAAAAAACCTCAGTCTGCACCAGCAAACTGAGGTTTTATCAGCGACAGGTTGAAACCTGCCGACTACATTCTCTGACTATTTGATAGAAATCTTTGCGCCCACAGCTTCAAGCTGTTTCTTCAGTTCTTCAGCAGCTTCCTTAGCAATAGCTTCCTTAACTGCTTTCGGTGCGGCTTCTACCAAGTCTTTCGCTTCCTTCAGACCCAGACCGGTAATTGCGCGAACTTCCTTAAGAATTGCGATTTTCTTGTCAGCAGGAACTTCTTCGAGCATGACAGTAAATTCGGTTTGCTCTTCTACGGGTTCAGCAGCGGCAGCAGCAGGGCCGCCCATCATCATCATGCCGCCGACAGGAGCAGCAGCGCTGACGCCAAAAGCTTCTTCGATTTGCTTGACCAATTCAGAAGCTTCGAGCAAAGTCAGAGACTTAAGTTTTTCCAAGATTTCGTCAGTTGCAGTAGACATTCGTTAAACTCCTAGTTCGATTGTAGATTTGGGATTTGGGATTTGAGATTTGCTCATTCATCATTAGTTTCTCGTCTCCAGTCTTCAGCTTGTGGATTAACACTAATGACTGATGACTAATGACTAATGACTAAGCAGATACGCTTTCTGCTTCAGGTTGTGCTTCTGCTTCTGCTGCTACTTCTGCTGAATCGCCGTCTTTTTCAGCATAAGCTTTAAGACCGCGAGCGATCGAAGTAGGAACTTGATTGATACCCACAGCCAACTTGGTTGCGACACCGTTGATAGCGCCAGCAATTTGAGCCATGAGTTGTTCTTTCGACGGCAGATCTGCTAATGCTTTAACATCGGCTTCTTTCAGCACCCGTCCTTCCATCACGCCGCCGCGAAGTTCAGTCTTCTTAGAAGCTTTTTGGAATTCTTGGTAAGCTTTAATCGCGCCGCCAATATCTTCTTGCACGAACACAAATGCCGACGTACCTGTCAGCAATTCCTGTATCGGCTGCCAGGTTTCGTTGCCTTCAACAGCAATTCGCATCAGCGTGTTTTTTGCCACTTGGCAACTGCTGCCTTTCGGACGCAAACGCCGACGCAAATCTGTGATTTCAGCAACAGTTAAGCCCTTGTAGTCGATCGCGATTACCAGTTGAGATTCGCTCAAGGTTTGCTTGAGGTCTGCAATAATCTCATTTTTTACTGCTAAAGTTTTGCCCATACTTATTTCACCTCCTTTTAGGATAGAAAATTGCCCGTCAAAAACCCCGACCTTAGAGCCGGGGCAGAGAATTAAAAATTAACAAGTCAGAATTAAAAAATAGAAATTTTCTAATCTTTGAGTCTTGAGTTTTTATTTCTTCAGCCTCGGCAGGAAATTAAGCGGTCGGCACCTGCGGTCTTCAGCTTATTGATTTTTGATTAGGCTATCACCAGAAGGCAGACATAGCAAGGCTATGACGCAAATCTTGTGAGAGATTTACACATACAGCCGAAGCTGTCTTTTACCTTCTGCCTTCTGCTTAATTCTGTACTAAGCAGCGTCAATTTTCATATCGCGCAGGGCACTGATATCGACTTCGATCGACGGGCCCATTGTTGCCGATACGTACAAACTGCGCCAGTAGCGACCTTTAGCACCAGAAGGACGGTTGCGGTCAACAGTTTCTTGCAAAGCATGAAGGTTGACCAGCAAATCTTCCGCTGAGAAAGCTGCCTTGCCAAACATAACATGAACGATGCCAGTTCGATCGGCACGGAATTCTAGTTTACCACCTTTAAACTCGCCGATCGCCTGAGCAATGTCAGTCGTCACCGTGCCACCTTTCGGAGAAGGCATCAAACCGCGCGGGCCCAACAACCGGCCCAATTTTGCCACCAACGGCATCACGTCTGGGGTAGCAATCAGGCAATCGAAGTCCATCATGCCCTTCTGAATTTCATCGATCAACTCTTCTGAACCAGCAATATCCGCGCCGGCATTCAGAGCTTCTTTAACTTTTTCGCCCTTAGCAATCACCGCAACTCTGACTACTTGACCAGTTCCTTTTGGTAGCGATACAGTTGTCCGCAACTGTTGGTCAGTATATTTTGGGTCAATTCCCAAACGGATGTGAGCTTCAGCAGATTCGCCAAACTTAGCGGTTGCTGTTTCTTTCAAAAGTTGCAGAGCTTCCAGCGGTAGGTAAGGTCTATCTTCAACTTTCTTTTGAAGTTCTTGCAGTCTTCGAGATACTTTCTTTGCCATTGTTGTTTTTTGGGGTTAGTCGATTTTAGATTTTAGATTTTAGATTTTAGAATTGAGCCGTTTTGGTCATTTCAAATCTAAAAAATTTGCGATTCCTAGCGAAGCTTTGCTTCTCCCCCTGAATCGATCGATTTTGGATTTTGGATTTTGGATTTTGGATTGAAGATTTTACCTTCAAAATCAGGCATTTTGGATTAGCAATTTGGAACTTGGACTAGGAAAACTCTTCCTTCTTCCTTCTTCCTTCTTCCTTCTTCCTTCTTCCTTCTTCCTTCTTCCTTCTTCCTTCAATCCGCGATCGCCACGCCCATATTTTTAGCCGTTCCTGCCACAATTTTCATAGCAGCCTCAACATCATTAGCATTGAGGTCAGGCATTTTGGTTTCAGCGATTTCTCGTAACTGAGCCTGTGTAATCGTCCCTACTTGCTTGCGATTAGGTTCTCCCGAACCTTTAGCAATGCCAGCGGCTTTTTGAATCAAAACCGACGCCGGCGGAGTTTTGAGAATAAACGTAAAACTGCGGTCTTCAAAAACCGAAATTTCTACCGGAACCACCAGACCTGCTTGGTCTGCGGTTCTAGCATTGTACTCCTTGCAAAACATCATAATATTGACGCCGTGCTGACCCAAGGCTGGGCCGATCGGAGGAGCTGGGTTGGCTTTTCCCGCCGTAATCGCCAACTTAATTACTGCAACAACTTTCTTTGCCATTAGTTAGTTCTGTTTCTGAACCTGATTGAACTCCAATTCTACAGGCGTATCGCGCCCAAAAATCGAGAGTAAAACTTTGAGCTTGTTTCGTTCCGGGCTAACTTCAATCACATCACCTTCAAAATCTTTAAACGGTCCGGAAAGTACCACAACGTGGTCTCCAGCAGACATCGATACTTTGACAACCGGTTCTGATTCCTGAGCGTTTCTGAAGATCCGTTCTACTTCCGAATGACTCAGAGGTAGCGGTTTGACGTGACCCCTGCCGCGCCCGTAGCGGCGTTTCTGCTCTGCCCCGACAAAATTAATTACATTCGGGGTATTTTTGATCACCTGCCACGTATCCTCGTCCATAAACATGCGGATGAGTACGTAGCCGGGAAAGATTTTTTCATCTGACTGACGCCTGGAACCGTCTTTGCCGACTTTGATTGCCGGAGTTTGCGGAATTTCTACTTGAACGATGCGATCGGCAACATCCAAAGTTTGAATCCGCTGCTGCAAGTTTGCCTTCACGCGCTTTTCGCAGCCAGAGGCAACCTGAACAGCATACCAGCGAGCATCAATCTCCGGCACCTCTGGCGATGCTGCCTGTCCAGTCGCTTCTGTGGAATACTCAGATTCTTCTGATGCAAAAGTCATGGCCCAAACACCTTTCCCGCGCCCCAGTTAAAGAAGTTATCCACCAAATAGATCAGGCTTGCTGAGAGGATTACCATCAAAAGCACGGCCAAAGACTCGCTGATTAGCTGCTGCCTGCTGGGCCAAACCACTTTTTCGAGTTCTTCTCTAGTTTCCTTAAAAAAACCCGCAGGGTTAAACCCAGGCGCCGTTATTTCTTGAGTTTCTTGAGCTTCGTCTTTTTTCGCCACGATTCAATCCCCCTTGCGATTTTAGATTTTAGATTTTAGATTTTAGATGGTGTGAGTGGCCCGCGGCTCTCAGATTTTGTGACGCTAACCACTTACGCCCAAGTCCCAAATCTCAAATCTAAAGCCACGACTTTTTTACAAGCCCAACCAATCAACGGCGTAAATGCCGAGCGCCGAAACCGACGATCGAGAAGCCACACCGAGCATTTGTTGATGGCATTTTTTGCGAACCGCCCACAAAAATTAATTCTACCCGAAAGTTTGCCGTTTTGACTGTTGCCAGCCAATAGTCCGGGCGCTTTCGGGCAGAATTTAAATTTTGGTGATTCAGCGCGCCCTGGAGGACTTGAACCCCCGACATCAGGTTTTGGAGACCTGCGTTCTACCAACTGAACTAAGAGCGCACAGGTGAGGTTGCTGAAATTCGCTTAACCTCTAGATTTCTATTTTAACACAGTGCGCTCATAAATAGGAAACTTTTTTTTGAAATTTCTCAATTTCCCATGAACCAAGAGAAAGCAGGGTGCATTCCTACAGGGCGCGATCGAACCGCTGTTTGACGCGAGTAGCTTTGCCCACCCGATCGCGCAGGTAGTAAAGTTTTGCTCTGCGGACTTTCCCGCGGCGCATCACTTGGATCGACGCGATGCGGGGCGAGTGAATCAAAAACACCCGTTCCACTCCGACGCCCTGAAACACGCGGCGGACGGTGATTGTTTCATTAATCCCGCCGTTGCGCATGGCAATCACAGTCCCTTCGTAGGGCTGAACCCGTTCTTTGTTACCCTCTTTAATTTTCACGCCGACTCGCACTGTGTCGCCCACGTAAATTTCGGGGACTTGCTTATTAAGTTCTTGCTTGACTCTATTTATTTCTTCCGTTTCGATCGAACGGATTATTTCTGCGCCTTTCATGGGATTTACCAAAACTCACAATCCCTTATCATATATCGAAATGCCCGTTTTATGTCAAAAAATTTCTATGTTAGATAGCTCTGAGGTCGTATTTCTGCAACTGGGGGCAATGGCTGCACTGGCCTTGTACGTCGCCGCCAACTTGGGGGCCAACGATGTCGCTAACTCGATGGGGACATCCGTAGGCTCGAAGGCGCTAACGCTGCGGCAGGCAATAATTGTTGCAGGCATACTGGAGTTTTCCGGCGCAGTGCTCTTCGGCCAAGGAGTTTCCGAAACTCTCGCAACAGGAGTTGTGAATGCACAAGTGTTCGCAACCCAACCGCAAGTATTTTTAATCGGGATGGTGTCAGTGCTGATAGCTTGCGGCTTGTGGCTGCAAATCGCTACCAGTCGAGGTTTGCCGGTTTCTTCATCCCATGCAGTGGTGGGCGCGATCGCGGGTTTTAGCTGTGTTGCAGCCGGAATAAATGCAGTAGATTGGCGAACCATCGGCACCATCTCCCTAACTTGGGTGGCGACACCTGTTGCCAGCGGTGCTTTAGCAGCGCTATTTTACAGCGTGGTGAAGTATTCGATTCTCGATCGACCAGATCCTCTATTTCAAATGCGCGAGTGGATACCTTGGCTGAGTGCAGCAATGCTGAGCGTATTTGGCATAATTGTACTGCCGTCTGTTGTGGATGTTGCTTTGGTGCAGACAGGGGCGATCGCCGCCGCGCACGATCGATTTGGCTGGAATCTTCCCATTCACGATATTGTCATTGGCATCGGGAGTATTGGGGCGATCGGCCTGACACTCAATAGCTGGAAAAAATTAGAATCAGTTGAGAACGAAAAAGACAGAGGGGAGAAAGCAGAAGGAATAAGTACAAAATCCTCCCCCACTCAGAAACTGGGCCACTCTCTCATCGAGCAACAAATGGCGAGATTTCAAGTCTTGAGCGCCTGTTTTGTAGCATTTTCCCACGGTTCCAACGACGTAGGAAATGCAGTTGCTCCCCTAGCTGCGATCGCCTACATCCGGCGCACAGGTTCCTTTCCCTCAGAGGATTTCAGCGTCCCCCTGTGGATTTTAGTCGTCGGAGGCACAGGAATAGTCATCGGTTTAGCCATCTGGGGCAAAAATGTAATAGCCACAGTCGGCGAAAAGATCATCGAACTCCAACCAAGCGGCGGATTTTGCGCGGAATTAGCCACAGCCACCACAGTCTTGCTAGCATCCCGCTTCGGTTTGCCAGTTTCCACATCCCACGCTTTAGTCGGTGCAGTTGTCGGAGTCGGGCTGATCAAAGCTTGGAAAACAGTACGCTTGCAAACTTTGCTGTCCATTGGTTCGGCTTGGCTGGTGACAATTCCGATCGCAGCAGGTTTGGGTGCTATCATCTTCAGCATCGCGCAATCCATTGGGCAATTTTAGATTTTAGATTTTAGATTGAGGCATTTCAGAACAGTCATCACTCAACAATCACCGATGGATGGTGCAACCCGAATCGATCTAACTCATCTGCGTTAATCTGTGTTGCATCTGCCCTCATCTGCGGTTAAAAAAAGAGAATGTATTAACCGCAGATGACAACGGATTGACGCTGATTCACGCAGATGAAGATCGGATTCAGGACTAATAGCGCTTTCGCACATCAAACCCGGTTGCGGCACACCAGAACGCGGGCCACTCAATGACTTAATTCCTTCTCCAAGCAATGCTTTAGCTGTTGAGCCAGCACCTCGACCCCTGGCTTTCTCAACATAGTAAGATGATTCCCAGGAACTCCAATCACCTCTACTCTTTGGGTCGTTAATTCGCTCCAGCCGAGAGTCCGATCTTGATGGCTCATGCTTAGCTGTTCCCTCGATCTAAACAGAGTAATTCGCTGCGGATAAATTTTCGGTACATAGCCGAGAGTTGCTTGACTGTTAGCCTGAAATACAGTAAACATCGAGGGGATTGCCAGCTCGCGCCAGCTCCGTTCTTTTAACTCCTGAGATAGGATGCTAACCATAACCGCCTGTTTCCAATGCCAGCGATGCCAAAAATTAGCTGCCAAATTAAGCATCTTATTTAATTTAGGAAACCTGGCAGCAATACCGCCAACTTGAACATTTTCCGCAGCAGCCACCAAGCGAAAATAATCTACTACAAAAGGCCAAATAGAGCGCGAAACAGTAGTCAGAATAAACTTGCAACCGTCCCAAAAAGAAGGTTTGTTAGCAGAAACCGGCGCTAAAGTATCCAGCACAGCAAGCAAAGCCACTTCATCCCCCGCTGCGAGCAACTGTTGAGCCATCTCAAAAGCAACCAAACCTCCAAAAGACCAGCCTCCTAAAAAATAAGGCCCTTTTGGTTGAACGGTACGCAAGGCTGCGATGTAGTCAGCCGCCATGTCTTCAATGCTAGTTAACGGAGAACTTTCGCCGTCAATACCCTTTGGTTGCAGCCCGTAAAACGGTTGATTTTCTCCTAGTTGAAACGCTAACTCGACATAAGGAAATACGACGCCAAAGATGGGATGAACGCAGAAGAACGGGGGATTTTTACCGCGAGGCTTAATTGCAACTAAAGGCGACCATTCCAGAGAATTTGTTTCTGAAGATAGCAAATCTGCTAAAACTTCAATTGTCGGATTTAAAAAAAGAGCAGACAGCGGCAACTCGCGCTCAAATTGCTGGTTGATCTCATTGATGAGGCGGATTGCCAGCAGGGAATCTCCACCCAAATCGAAGAAGTTATCGCGAATACCAACGGGTTCGGCATTCAGGATTTCTGACCAAATTTGGGCGAGGGTTGATTCGGTTGGTGTGCGAGGTGCAATGCAGCTTTTATCTATTGAATTGCTAGTTATAGTTCCCGGTGCAGGTAGGCGCAGGCGATCGATTTTGCCGTTGGGGGTTAGGGGCAGAAAGTCGATCGCCACAAAAGCACTGGGAATCATGTAATCGGGCAGTTGTTGTTTGAGGAAATTGCGTATTTCTCCGGGATTAAGCGTCTGGTGATGGGGGACGACATAAGCAACTAGGCGTTTGTTGCCAGACAAATCATCCACAGCAACCGCCGCTGTTTCTTTGACTGCTGGATGCTGAACCAGCAGCGCTTCAATTTCTGCCAATTCTATTCGATAACCGCGAATTTTTACCTGTTCGTCGGTGCGGCCTAAAAACTCAATATTGCCGTCGGGAAAATAGCGAGCTAAGTCACCAGTTTTATAAATTCGTTCTCCTGCTTTCTGGCTAAACGGATTAGCAATAAATCGCTGGGCGGTTAATTCGGGGCGATTCAGGTAGCCTCGCGCCAATCCGCTGCCACCGATGTACAATTCACCGGGAATTCCAACGGGTACAGGCTGTAAATTTTTATCTAAAATATAGAGTTGAGTGTTAGCTATTGGGCGGCCGATTGGCGGTTTTTTGCGGTCGCCAATTTCGGCAAAACTTGACCATACTGTCGCTTCTGTAGGGCCGTAAGCGTTAAAAAATCTGCGCCGGGAAGCCCAGCGTTTAACAATATCTGGGGAACAAGATTCGCCAGCACAGATGATTGTTTGCAGTGCGGGAAGTTCGGCGTTTGGAAGGACAGCTAGCAGCGAGGGCGGGAGGGTAGCGTGGGTAATAGCATTGTCCTGCAAAAATTGGATTAATGTTTGTCCTGGCAACAAAGATTCTTTTTTGGCACAGTAAAGTGTTGATCCGGTTCCTAATGCCATGACAATCTCAAAGATTGAAGCATCAAAACTCAGGGAGGCGAATTGCAAAATGCGGTGATTTGAGTTTAAGTTAAAAGCTTCTCTTTGAGCTAGGGCTAAGTTGTATAGTCCCCGATGTTCGATTAAAACGCCTTTGGGTTTTCCGGTTGAACCAGATGTGTAAATGACGTAGGCTAGGTTTTCTGGTAGGATATTTGTAGTAGGATTTTCTGGGCTTTGTCGGGCGATAATTTCTCTGTCGGAGTCCAAACACACTACTGAAAAAACTCCGTAATTTTCCGGCTGCCTCAAGTTTTTTGCTAAGTGCTGCTGAGTTACCAAAATCGACACCTGAGCATCTTCTAACATGAAGTTAAGGCGCTCTTGAGGATAAGTTGGATCTAAAGGCAGGTAGGCTGCGCCTGCTTTGATAATGCCTAGCAATCCGACGATCGCATCTAAGGAACGTTCTACACAAAGGCCCACTAAAACTTCTGGTGCTGCTCCCAATTGCTGCAAGTAACGTGCAAGTTGGTTGGCTTGGCTGTTGAGTTGGCGGTAGGTTAACTGCTGGTTTTCAAAGACGGCGGCGACGGCATGGGGCGATCGCGCGACTTGCTCTTCAAATAGCTGGTGGAAACACTGGTTTTGCGGATAATCTCTCTGAGTGTCATTCCAATCGATTAATAATTGCTGGTATTCTGGCGCTGTCAGCAAAGCCAAGTCGCTCAGGTGCTGTTTGGGATTGGCAACAATGGCTTCGAGCAGCGTTTGGAAATGCCCTGCCATGCGCGCAATTGTGGCGCTATCAAATAAATCTGTGCTGTACACAAATTGCCCTTGAATACTTCCTGCATTTTCCCACAAGTGGCACTCTAAATCGAGCTTGGCGGTTCCCGCGTCAAAGTCGATCGCCTCTCCAACAATTCCCGGCAATTCTAGCGCTGCTACAGGAGTGTTTTGCAGGCTGAAACTAACTTGAAATAGGGGGTTGCGGCTCAATTCGCGATCGGGGTGCATTTCCTCAACCAACTTCTCGAAGGGCAAATCTTGGTGGGCGTAGGCTGCCATTGCGACGTTTTTTACCCGATGCAACAGTTCCCAAAAAGTTGGATTTCCTGATAAATCTGCACGCAGCACTAAACTGTTGACAAAAAAACCGATTAATGCTTCTATTTCGCTATGGTTGCGATTGGCGATCGGCGTTCCTAATGCAATATCTACTTGTCCTGTATAGCGGTACAGCAAAGTTTGAAAAGCGGCAAGCAAGGTAATAAATAAAGTCGCGCTTTCTTGCTGGCTCAATGACTTTAGCGCCTCGCTCAAAGCAGGTGATAGTGTGATAAATTGTTTGGCGCCGCGGTAGGATGGAACGGCTGGTCTTTGCCTGTCTGTTGGTAGATTGAGTGCGGTAATTCCGTTTAACTGCTGCCGCCAATAAGCTAACTGGGTTTCTAATACTTCGCCCTGCAACCATTGGTGCTGCCATTCTGCAAAGTCGGCGTACTGCACCGGCAGTGCTGGTAAGTGCGAGATCCCATTTTTTACAAATGCTGTGTAGAGCGTTCCCAGCTCTCGAATTAGCACTCCAATCGACCACCCATCAGCCACAATATGATGTAAATTCAGCAACAATATATGTTCTGTTTCACTTAGTTGTAACAGCGTTACTTTAAATAACGGCCCGGCGGCTAAATCGAAAGGGCATTGCGCTGCATCGGTTGCGAGTTGCAGCGCTGCGGTTTCTTGCTGAGTTGGCGATAGATTTTGTAAGTCAATTGTGGGGATAGATACGGTTAAAATGGGAGCAATAACTTGTACGATTTCCCCTTCCAAAAGCGTAAATGTGGTGCGTAAAGTTTCGTGCCGCTGCACAATTTCATTAAAGGTTCGCTCTAAGGCTCTTAAATTGAGAAAACCTGTTAAGCGGAGTGCTGTTGAGACATTGTAGAAAGGATTGCCCGGTACTAATTGATTGAGGAACCAAAGCCGCTGCTGGGCAAAGGAAGCCGGGAATACAAAAACTTCTATTTCTTGCTGCATATTTATCGAAATTGCACCTGTTCAACAGCCATCATTTTTATTGACTTTCTAGATTATATCTCTTGCACTAATTCACAAACTCTCTTGAAATTATCTGCGTTTATCAGCGTTAATCTGCCCTTCATCTGCGGTCGCTCTATCAATCAAAGATTTATGCAATAGGTCCATTAAAAGATGATAGCTTCCTCCGCCGACTCTCGCGCGAAATCGGCACTAAAGCCGGAACTTCACTTTTAGCATTCTTATCTTTTAAACTCTCAACAATCTTAGATAATTCTGAAATTGTCGGTGCTTCAAAAACGCGGCGCAAAGGCAACTCTACCGCGAAAGCATCTCGCACTCTAGAAACAAGCTGAGTCGCCAGCAGCGAATGGCCTCCCAATTCAAAGAAATTGTCCCGGATACCCACTCGCTTTATCCCCAAAACCTCAACCCAAATTTTCACTAAAACTTCCTCAATAGAAGTATGAGGCGCAACATAACCGCCAGCCCATTCTAACTTAATCGGCTGCGGTGCAGGTAAAGCGAGGCGATCGACCTTTCCGTTAGCCGTCACCGGTAGCGACTCCAGCACCACAAAAGCCGACGGAACCATATATTCCGGCAGTTTTTCTGCTAGATAAGCCTGCAACTGCGGCACTAATTTACGCGCTGCTTTAGCTTGTAAGGGATTGTTAGCATAAGAGCGCCAAGGACGCAAGTTATCCCTTCTGGTTTCTCGCACAAAATCTCTGGTTTCGCCCCGTGCAAACACTACATCGTAGCGCCCTTGACTGTCGGAATTAGACCAACTAATATTAACATTATACGGAACTTCCAAAGCATACCACGCTTCGGGATCGACTCCTAAATTCTCGACTTTTTCCACGGCTTTCTGCAACAGACCTGCTGTGGGAAAATTATCGACAACAGACAGCAATTCTGCCGCCTTAACTGCTGCCATTACCCGCGCATTAGGCACATTAGCAATTCTTAAAACATCGAGTTGATTTTGCAATAAAATTTGTTGCACCTTGGTAACAGTCAGATTCTGATTTTCATCCAACCAATCCAGCCGTCTCGCTCCCCTCAATTCCTCTTGTGCCGGGGATTGGGTGGGATCTGTTTCCGACGACGCAATATGCAAAATAGCATTGTACCGAAAATCAGTTAATTCATTGTGATAACTACCGCGAATTAATTGAATCTCTACGCCGCCAATCTGCGGAAAGCGGTGCTTTAATGCGCTAAAAAACTCTGGTTCAATAACTAACTCTGTTTCTTGAAAAATTTGCATTTGTACTCGCTGCTGCAACTGTTCGCCCGCGAGAGAAGGTTCGGCTTGATACAGTTGTACCGAAGCGTGAAAAGCTGCCAGCAACGGCAAGCTGCGGACATCTCCTATGAATATAAAGCCGCCGGGAGCAGTTGCTTTCACCGCACCTTCTAGCACCTGCAGGAGATAGTCGATAGTCGGGAAATATTGCACGACTGAGTTGAGAATTACTGCGTCAAAAGCTGCTGTCTCTACTCCTTCAAAGTCTGTAGCCATTTTTTGAAGCAGCGTTACATTAGCTAACTGTTGATTTGCCAAGTGCTGCTGAATATAGTTGAGCGAAATAGGTGAAAAGTCGGTGCCGCAATATTGAGTGCAGCTAGGCGCAATTTGGAACAGCAACAAACCTGTGCCGCAGCCAATTTCTAACACTCGGCTAGGCTGCAAAGCTAAAATTTGGGCGGCTTGATTGTTCGCCCAGTCGCGCATCTGTTCTGCTGGGATTGGCTGATTAGTATAACTGCTATTCCAGCCGACAATATTAAAGGTTGGATCTGAGTCAACAGCAGGTCGATCGTAAGTTTCATTGTAGAGCATTTGCCACTGCAAAACCTGTTCGTCCTGCAATTGCATTATTTGGTTTTTTTCGCTGGCAATGCTATATTCTGGATTCAGGGCAATATAAGCTACTAAACGTTTATCTCCATGTCCATCTTCCGAAGCTATTGCTACAGTTTGCTGCACGGCGGGATGTTGAGTTAATACTGTCTCGATTTCTCCTAATTCGATGCGGAAACCGCGAATTTTTACTTGTTCGTCAATGCGTCCTAAAAATTCAAGGTTGCGATCGCCTCTGTAGCGCACTAAGTCGCCGGTTTTGTAAATTCGCTCTCCTGAATTTGGTTTAAACTCAGATGTTGCACCATTATCCAGAACAGGCAAGATGCCTGTTCCACAATAAAATTCATCTCTTGTGGAACAGGCATCTTGCCTGTTCCTAAACAAGTCCTTGAGAATGGTGCCTGAATTTGGTTTAAAAGGATTGGAAATAAATCGTTCTGCGGTTAAATCTGGGCGGTTGAGGTAGCCGCGAGCGAGTCCGTTTCCGCCGATGTACAATTCGCCAACAACGCCGATCGCCACTGGCTGCAAATATTTGTCTAATATGTAGATTTGAGTGTTAGCAATGGGGCTGCCAATTGTCGGGGCGATGTCTGTTTGCTCTGTTACAGGAATATAACCGGAAGTTGTGACGACGGTGTTCTCGGTTGGGCCGTAATTATTTACTAGCTTAAATGGATGGGATTTTAAAGGATGTTGTTGCAGTTTTTCGCCGCCTGCGAGCAAGATTCGCAACGCTGTTGTTTGAGGCCAATCTAATAGCAAAACTTTCTCGGCTAAAGGTGTTGGCAAAAAGCTAATGGTGATGGCTTTTGATACTAACCAGTTTTGCAGTTTTTCAGGATCTCGCCTGATGTCATCTTCTGGAAAGTAGATGCTAGATCCGGCGGCGAGATAAGGCCAAATTTCCCACCCGCAAGCATCAAAGCCGATCGCAGCAATTTGCGTAGCTCGATCGCCCGCTGACACCCCAAACTCTCTTTGATGCCAAAAAACGAGATTTAACAAGCTCCCGTGCTCAATTTCCACTCCTTTCGGCTTTCCCGTGGAACCGGAGGTGTAAATCGCGTAAACCAGATTTTCGGCTGTGGCTGCGCTGGTGGGATTGTCGGCGATTTCTTGGGAAATCATCTCCCAGTCTGTGTCTAGAAAAACAACCCTTGGATGGTGAATTTTATCATCTGACTGTGTTTCTAAATTTTGCACTTCGCCATCATCCACCAGGGAATAAATTCCCTGGCTCATAGCTGAAGTCGGCTGAAGCCGACTGGAAACTTGTCCTCCTTCAGTCGTCTTTAGATGGTGAATTTTATCATCTGACTGTGTTTCTAAATTTTGCACTTCGCCATCATCCACCAGGGAATAAATTCCCTGGCTCATAGTTGAAGTCGGCTGAAGCCGACTGGAAACTTGTCCTCCTTCAGTCGTCTTTAGACGACTTTCGCTATAAGAGGGGGAATTTATTCCCTGGCGGGTAAGCAATACTGACACTCGAGCATCTTTTAGCATAAAGCTCGATCGCTCAGCAGGATAGCTCGGATCTAAAATTAAGTAAGCTCCTCCCGCTTTTAGGATACCCAACATCCCCACGATCAGATCGAGCGATCGCCCGCAGCAAAGCCCGACTAAAACTTCCGCCCCAACCCCCATTTTTTGCAAATAACGTGCTAGTTGGTTGCTGCGGAGATTTAGCTCTCCATAGGTGACTCGCTCCTCTCCAAATACCAGCGCCACCGCCTCCGGTGTCCGATCTGCCTGCTTTTCAAATAGCTGATGGATGCACAAATCTTGCGGATAATCCGCCTGAGTCTTGTTGCATTCAACTAACAAATGATAGCGCTCTTGGGCGCTCAAATATTGCAAGTTTGCTATGCGCTGTTCGGGATTTGTCACAATGCTTTCTAACAAGGTTTGAAAATGCCCGATCAGGCGGGTAATCGTAGCTTCATCAAATAAATCGGCGCTGTAAATAACCATGCCGCTGATGCCCAGAGAGCTATCAACCCACAGCTTATTGCTGGGCGATTGGCTGCTTCCCGAACTGTTGGGCGATCGCTCCCACAAATGAAACTCCAAATCAAACCGCGCTGTACCCACATCTAACTGCTGCGGGCTGAGTGTTAATTCTGGCAATTCTAACCGATTCCCCGGCGCGTTTTGCAGCGCAAATGCCACCTGAAATAAGGGATTTTGGTTCAACGCGCGATCGGGGTGCAGTTCTTCTACTAACTTCTCAAACGGCAAATCTTGGTGAGCGTAAGCTCCTAATGCTACCTCTTTGACTCGGTTTAAAAGTTCCCGAAAAGTTGGATTTCCCGACAAATCTGTACGCAGCACCAAACTGTTGACAAAAAAACCGATTAATGCTTCTATTTCACTGCGGTTGCGATTGGCGATCGGCGAACCTACTACAATATCTTCTTGCTGGGCGTAATGGTAAAGCAACGTTTTAAAAGCTGCCAGCATTGTCATAAACAGCGTCACTCCTTCGCGCTGGCTCAACGTTTCTAAAGCCTCGCTCAGTTGTTTTGGCAGTTGCAAAAATTGCCTTTTGCCTCGGTAACTTTGAATTGCTGGCCTGGGTCGATCCGCAGGCAAATTTAGCATAGAAATGCCGTTTAACCGCTGTCTCCAGTAAGCAAGCTGCGTTTCTAAAACTTCCCCTTGCAGCCATTCGCGCTGCCATTTTGCAAAATCAGCATACTGGATCGACAAAGCCGGTAAAGGCGAAGGTTTTTCGCTAGCAAATGCCGTGTAAAGTGCGCCTAATTCCTGAATAAGCACTCCGATAGACCAACCATCGGAGACAATGTGGTGCATATTCAGCATTAGTAAATATTCGGCATCATCTAACTGCAACAATGTGACTCGCAGCAACAAGTCATTGGACAAATTGAAAGAGCGTTGAGCTTCCTGGGCGGTGAGCAGGTTTGCTTCAGTTTGTCGAGATTCCTTTGGCAAATTTCGCAAGTCCACTACATTAATCGGGAGGTGGAAAGCAGCAGATATTCTCTGAACGGGTTGCCCCGAAACTACGGCTAAAGTCGTGCGTAAAGCTTCGTGGCGGCGCACAATTTCATTGAAAGTTTGTTGCAGCGCCGCAAAATTGAGCGAACCTGTCAAACGCAATGCTGCGGGAACATTATAGAAGGGATTGTTCGGTACTAATTGGTCGAGAAACCACAAGCGCTGCTGTGCAAAGGAAAGCGGTAGATTTCCGTCCCGTCCCATAGGAACAATCGGTGCAGGAGTGAAACTAGAAGTACGATTAGCTGCTTTTAAAAATGAAACAATTTCGGGTTTTTTCTGAGAAATTTCGGCGCGCAGTTCTGGTGTAATAATTCCTTCAGGAGCGTTGCAGCGCAGGCGAGATCCCTCAACAAAAATATTAATATCTAGACTGCGAAGGTAAGATAAAAACTCAACTAACTCCACCGTGACAGAATCTCTTGCATTTGGCGATGAACTCGATATTTTTGGATCGGGCATTTTGAGTCATCCTGTCATTACTTGGGCAAATCAATAAAAGAAATTCAACCAGCGCACAATTTAAGAGCTTAACTTACCGCTTGCTTACTGTGGCCTAACCTGAGTATGATCCTGTTTGAATCCGCAACCAAAATCCTACCCAAGGTTTCAGCTTATGCCGTTCATGTCATTCAATTTCCTGTTGCTATGGCTGGTGGGACTGCTGTCGATCGGGGTACTTGGCGGAAGTATATACATTATTTACGAATGGTACATCGGCCAACTTGTAGGGATTTCCTAGTTAGTCAGCGGAGTGATTCGGTCTAGTTCCTAAACCTCTTTGTCACCCTCCCACCTTTAACTGAAAATGCGCTTGAGGGCAGGAATACGAGCCAACACGAAATAATCTAACAGCAGAACGGTGACGAGTGAAAGTCCTACAAGCGGGAAGGCAATCCCTAAAACAGCAACGATTGCGAGTGGCACTTTCCATCCCTGAACATGGGTGGGCATTGCAGGCGCACCAAGCCAACCCGTCCCTTTCGGACGGCGCTGCCACCACATCACCGTACCGCTGACTGAAAGCACGATCGCAATTAACGCTGCAAACAACATCAGCAGTTGATTGCTCAATCCAAAATATTTGCCCATGTGAATGGAAATTCCCATTTCTACGGCTTTGGGTATTAACCCGTAATCCTTCCACCGCACATCTGCTAACACTTTGCCACTGTATCGATCGATGTGCAGAGTGACTTCTTGCGCCGGATTATTGGGAAATGCCGAAACCGTGTACACACCCGTTTGAGATTCTGGAAAACTAACACTAAATCCAGGGGGTGCGCCTTTTGCTCGGGCTAAAGTTACAACAGAATCTAGATTTACGGACGTACCAACAGGAGTTCCCCCGATCGTTTTGTTGTGTCCTGAATGATGCTCCCCTCCAGGCTTACTAGATTTGGGAATTGGTAATTGCTCTACTGCCCAAGGCACAATTAGATTGCCCTGTTGATTGAGCGAGCCTGTGAGTGTTGTCGATTGAGGCACGTTATCCCACATTTGTGCAGGATAGTGACTCGACAAACGAGCGAAGGTATCTCCCCAAAAACCTGTCCAGGGTAGTCCACTAATGATGAGAAAGCCAATTAGCAATACGCCGTAAAATCCCGAAACGGCGTGTAAGTCCCGCCAAAATACCCGCTTGTTCTGGCTCAACACACGCGGAATTAATGTTCCTAAAAAATTTACTTTGCCGCGAGGCAACCATAAATATAATCCGGTAATTAGCAAAATCAGTCCCCAACAGGAAGCAAGCTCTACTAAATAATCTCCCAATTTTCCGATCATCAGTTCGCCGTGAATCTTGCGTGCGATCGCTTGGAGATTATTATTTTCATCGCGATCGCCTAAAATCTCAGCCGTATAAGGATTCACGAAAACGGCTAGCGTTCTTTCATCTTTAGTCGCGATCGTCACTTCAGCACTGCGATTAGACGCAACGCTCGGCGTAAATTTTGTTACTTTGGCATCAGGATAAGTTCGTTGAACAACTGCCACCTGTTGAGTATAAGGCATCACCACATCCGCAGGCTGCACAAACATATTCTGGTGATACATCGCAGCATCTAATTGCGGTTTAAACAGGTAAATGATGCCTGTGATTGACAAAATCAGCATGAAAGGAATAACAAACAAGCCTGCATAAAAGTGCCATCGCCAAACTGTCCGATAAAAACGATTACTGGGAGGCTCAGCAACCAGTGAAGGGTTCAAAACGCTGTTCAATTTACTCATTGTGGTTTGCCAAAATATATAAAAAAAGCAATTATGCTACACAAGTATCAACAATGTCAAAAGACAGGCTGTCAAACATAGTTGCTGCTTCTGAAGTTTTTAGCCGTCATTCGATTTTAGATTTTAGATTTTAGATTTTAGATTTTGGATTTATCCCACGGATCAATTCGGGGGCTTGAGGATTTTAGATTTTAGATTTTGGATTGATTCCACGGATAAATTACGTGGCAGCTACCATCAATAAATTTTTGGTCAGTAATCCTGATGAAGATTTATTTAACAGGGAAAGTAACTAAAGACCGGTATATTGCAATACCGTTCAGTTAAGGCTGCCTATCTTTTTTTAGCACAAGCGAGGCTCAATCTTTACTCCATCATGGTTTGAATAGAGTTGTCATCCGAAAGCATTTCATATTTGTAAAAACACTTATTCTGGCTCCTTCCTTCTTCCTCTTTCCTCCTGCCTCCTGCCTCAAAACTTAGATTTCTAGCTTGGCTCCAAAAGTGAGATACTCCCGGATGCCAATTCCACAAAACAATCAAAATTATCCCGCAATTATGTAAGGCCTTAAAATTCCACATCTTCTCGCTCATTTTCGTCTGTTCTGAAAGTATCCAAACCTTTCGCAGCCCAGCGCATTGTTTCAATGTATTTTGCCAGACTCGCCACAGTCGGGGCTTCAAACAAACTGCTGACCGATAACTCGACTTGCAAAGCGTCTCGGATGCGAGAAATCAACTGAGTTGCTAGCAGGGAATGTCCGCCTAGTTCAAAGAAATTATCGTAGATACTCACCTGCTGTTTTCCCAAAACTTTAGCCCAAATTTTCCCGATCGCCTTTTCGATATCTGTCCGAGGCGCTACATAATTTTCTGTTATATCCTCGCTGTCTGTATCTAGATCGGGCAAGGCGCGGCGGTCTACTTTGCCATTGGGCGTCAGCGGCATATTCTCCAACACTGCATAAGTTGCAGGAACCATATATCCTGGTAACTTTTCTTTCAAAAATTGGCGCAAGTCACTTGACTTAAGGTTTTGAGTTTCTGATTTTTCATTAATACCGTCAGGAATAACATAAGCTACCAAATGTTTATCGTCGGGGATGTCTTCCCTCACAATTACTGCTGCTTCGCGCACTTGTGGATGCTGGCACAAAGCCGCTTCAATTTCTCCCAACTCGATGCGGTAGCCGCGAATTTTTACTTGGTCGTCAATGCGGCCTAAAAACTCGATGTTGCCGTCAACCCAATAGCGACCTAAATCACCTGTTTTATAAAGACACGAACCCGATTTATTGCTAAAAGGATTAGGAATGAATGCAGCAGCAGTTAAATCAGGCTGGTTGAGGTAGCCTTTCGCGAGTCCGTCACCGCCGACGTACAATTGACCTATAACACCGATCGCCACCGGCTGCAAATCCGCATCGAGGAGATAAATTTGCGTGTTGGCGATCGGGCGGCCGATGGGGATAGATGTTGCGGTTTCGGGTAGGTCTTGCACGCAATAATAAGCCGAAAATGTGGTATTTTCTGTAGGCCCGTAAACGTGAATTAATTTAGTGGTTGGATTTTGTTTGAGAAGTTTTTTCACCCATCTCATATCGACCGCTTCTCCGCCAAACAGCAAGCAGCGCAGCGAATCAAAAGCTTGCGGTAAAACTCTAGCAATTTGTTGAAATAAGGCAGTTGTTAAAAACAAGACGGTAATGCCTTGTTGGCGCAATTCTAAGGCTAAATCGTGAGGCGAAAGGGTAATATTTGTCCTAATTCCTACGAGTTGAGCGCCGTTAAGCAAGGCTCCCCAAATCTCGAACGTGGCTGCATCGAATGAAGCGTTCGATGCTTGGGCAATTTTATCGGTAGGTTCTATTTTTATATAGTTGGTGTTGAGTACCAGCCGATTTACTGCTTTGTGGGTGACAGCAACTCCCTTGGGTTTTCCTGTTGAGCCAGATGTGTAAATAACGTAAGCTAGGTTGTCTGCTGTTGCGGTGTTGGCGGGATTTTCGGCGCTTGATTTGGCTATGTGTTCCCAGTCGCGATCGAAGTAAATCACCGAGTTTGAGAAGTCTCGGAAATTCTCAATCAATTTATCCTGAATTAGCAAGACTTTAACTCGAGCATCTTCCAGCATCAAGTTTAGCCGATCGCGCGGATAGCTCGGATCTAACGGTAAATAAGCGCCTCCCGCTTTCAGTACAGCCAACATCCCGACAATTAGGTCGATCGATCTCTCTGCACAAAGCCCCACTAAAACCTCCGCCCCCACGCCCATTTTTTGTAGGTAGCGCGCCAGTTGGTTGCTGCGACTGTTGAGTTCTCTGTAAGTCAGGTGCTGGCTGTCGAAAGTTAGGGCGACATCCTCCAGATGCTGCTGGACTCGCTCTTCAAATAACTGATGAATGCACTTATTTTGAGGATAATCTGTCCGAGTATCGTTCCATTCTCTGAATAATTGATTCACTTCATCCTCGCTCAATAAAGGTAAGTTAGCGATTCTTTGTTCGGGATTAGCCACAATGCTTTCCAGCAGCGTTTTAAAATGCCTCAGCATTCGGGCGATCGTAACTTCATCAAATAAATCCGTATTGTAAACAGCTAAGCCTCTGAGTCCTTCCGAATCTTCCCAATGTTCGCCGTATCTGCTCCTAAAATTATCGGAAGCTTCCCACAAATACAGCTCTAAATCAAAGCGCGTTGTTTGAGTCTCCAAAGGAAAAGAACTCAACTTTAATTCTGGCAATTCTAGCTCGTCCAGCGGCGCATTTTGCAGCCCGAATACCACCTGAAACAGGGGGTGGCGATTCAACGATCGCTCTGGGTGCAATTCCTCGACTAGCTTCTCAAAAGGCAAATCTTGGTGAGCGTAAGCTCCCAGGGTTACTTCCCGCACCCGGCCCAAAAAATCTCGAAATGTCGGGTTTCCCGAGCAGTCTGCACGCAGCACTAAAGTGTTGACAAAAAAACCGATTAATGCTTCAATTTCGCTGCGGTTGCGATTGGCGATCGGCGAACCTACTACAATATCTTCTTGTTGCGAGTAGCGGTAAAGCAAAGTTTGAAATGCTGCGAGCACTGTCATAAATAAAGTCGCTCCTTCTCGCTGCGAGAGCGATACAAGTGCGTCTTTCAAGTTTTTTGGCAGTTCTAAATATTGAGTTTTCCCCCGATAATTTTGCCTAGCTGGTGCAGCGCGATCGATCGGTAAATTTAACACAGAAATGCCGTGCAATTGCTGCCGCCAATAAGCTAGCTGAGTTTCTAAGACTTCACCTTGCAGCCATTCGCGCTGCCACTCGGCAAAGTCGGCATATTGAAGTGATAATTCTGGCAGGGGAGATGGCTGTTGATTTATCAAAGCTGTATAGATAGCCTCCAGTTCTCTAATTAGCACACCGATAGACCAATCATCGGAGGCTATGTGGTGCATATTTAGCAAGAGAATATGCTCGGTTTCTGTCAGCCGCAGAACGGTGATTCGCATCAGCGGCCCGGTGGATAAATTGAAAGGGCGAAGAGATTCTGCTGCGGCGAGTTTCTTTGCTTCTGTTTCCCGTTGTTCTGGCGGCAAATCTTGCAAGTCTAATATTTTTAAATTAGTCTTGAAAGCGGTAGAGATTATCTGCACTGGTTGGCCAGATACCGCTGCAAAAGTGGTTCGCAAAGTTTCGTGTCGCTGCACTATTTCGTTGAAGGTTTGCTCTAAGGCTGTTAAGTTGAGAAGACCTGTTAAGCGCAGTGCTGTTACTACATTATAGAAAGGGTTTTGCGGTGCGAATTGGTCAAGAAACCACAAGCGCTGCTGGGCAAATGATGCCGGAAAGACAAACACTTCGGCTTCTGAGGAAATATTCAGTTTTTCTATATCCTGTGTCAAGGAATTGTCAAAAATTTCGGATGCCATATCTGTTGCTCTTGGGGGATGGGATGTGTTATTTTTTTGATGGCGCGGGGTTGCTTTTTGACGGTGCGATCGCCTCTTAAAACTTTCGCGAGCAAAAGATCGGAACTGTTAACATCATAAATCTGGGTGCGGGAGTGCAGGAGAGACGCGGGCAAAAGAAAGGGGGTTTCTGCCTGCTGGATCGAGTTATCCGTTGAGGGGCTAGGAGTCTCACCCCCCAATCAAATTTAGTCGCGGAACGGCCAAGATGCTTGTGATTCGGGTGCAATCGGGTGAGTTAGATGTGAGAATTTCCGGGAGCAATCCGTAGAGAGGTCAAGCTGTAGTATGATTTCTAATTGCACAAAGTGTTCTTGGGGCGATTTCTTGCGGGATAGCTTCGCTTCACGCAAATTTTTCACATCTTCAAGTGAGCGACTACTATTGATTAAACAGTGTTCGCAATCTTTTAGATCGACTCACTATAACTTGCGACCTGATTTGGCAAAATACTTAAGAACACTGAACGTGCAGTTTAAATTAGAGGTTATAGGCTAATGGCGCAGCGGAACGTATACTCGTCAAAGGGCGAGCCAGAGGATGCACAATCAGCAGAAGAAGTCCTCCACTCAGTAATGCAAGAACTGGACGCTTTGCATGAAAATGTCAAAGGCCAGTTAAATCAAGATATTACTCGGCTGCAAACTGAAAAAAATCACCTGATTGAAGATATTGAAAACCTCCGGGAGCAATATCGCCAATTGCAGTCTCAGCAAATGGAATCTCTGTCTGGGCGATACATTCAGCAGCAGCAATTGTGGCTGAAGCAATTGGCTCAAGTTTTGGCTCACAATTTGCAGGATTTGTTGGTGCAGCGGTTCAACGAACTCAGCGCTAACTCGGGAAATTCTCTCAGCAGCCCTATTCCCAGCGGCGAGTTCCCGATACCCCTGCCGCCGAGCAACTACGACGAACGGGCCTCGCAGTTGCTGGCGGCGCTGGATGAAAGGATCGATCGCAGTTTCCAGATGCTGGAACAAGATTTAACCAGTTACGAAAGCGAGCTTTCCGTGCGGCTCAACAACATGAAAACCCTGGAACTGCAAGGGGAAGAGCTGTTACAAAATCTCGTCAACCGCATCAGGGAAGAACTCGAAGAAGAAGAAGCATATCTTGAGAATCCTTTCGATGCTCAAGATTCCTATCCCGAGGAATCAACTAATTCTGTTAATTCTGTCCGCCCGCAATTTCAGCAGCCAACACCTGCGGATGCGCCGCGAGAACCCGTGCCACCGACGGCAACCGCTAAAGCATCTTCTCAAGTGCAAGTAGGTTTGGTGCTGGCTTTGTCTTCGGCGGTAGTATTGTCGCTGTTTAATGTTTGTTTAAGAATTCTGATTAAAAGCAAAACTCCTCGGGTGGTTTTTGGCTTGTTTGAATTTCCGGGGGTGGTAACTCCTGGTTTTGGAAATTCTTTGTTGATTTTGTTGATGCGGCTGATCGTGGTGATGGCTTTGATGCCGATATTGGCGACATTTTTGTATCCTTCTGTGTGGAAAGATATTAGGCGGTTGTTCCAGTCGGGCGATCGAGCTTTGTGGAGTAAGGTTTTAGGAAGCGCATTTTTTCTGTTTTTGTCTCAGGTTTTGATTTATTTGGCGATCGGCAATATTCCAGCCGGGATTGCGATTACCATTTTCTTTATTTACCCGATCGTCACCGTACTGGGTTCTTGGATATTGTTTGGCTCTCGCCCCAGCACAATCGGCTTTTTGGCGATTTTGGGAATTACCGCAGGCCTAATTTTAGCTGGATCGCCCAGTTTTGCGGCCCCAGCTCCGGGCGGCGGCAATGTCGGGGTGGGAGTCGCTGCGGCACTGGCTTCTGGGATTACCTTTGCAGGTTACGTATTGCTGACACAAATGGCTGCGGGCAAGCTGCACCCGATTCCTTTTAGTTTAGTTAATTTCGCCGCGATTTTTGTATTTTCCGCCCTGAGTTTGTGGGTGCCGCTGTCGGAAAATTTTGCTCCTAACATCGACCAAAATGTTTGGCCTGGTTTGATTGTCGGAGGCGTTGTTTTAGGGGTACTGACGCTGTTTAGCTATCTTTTGAACAATTTTGCCATCCGGTTCGCGGGGGCAGCCTTAGCGTCAGTAATTGGCACTTTGGGGCCGGCGATGACCGCACTCTTCGGGTTTCTAATTATCAATGAGACGTTGCAGCCTGTGGCAATTCTCGGCATGGCTGTGGTGACTTTGAGCGTGGCTGCTATGAGTATCGAACGCATAGTGGCTCCTCAGAAAAAGGCTAGTTAAGGCAAGAATTTGGGCGATCGTCCATTCAGAAACCCGGTTTCTTCAAGCAACCGGGTTTCTCTGTGCGGACACAAAATCAAACAACAGAAACCACCACTCGAAAACCCACAATACTAGCCTTGCAATCCGGCTGATATCTGAGGCGACACGCGCTGCGACAATTCGGAGGACGATCGTTCCAAGAACCGCCCCGCAACAACCTCAGCGAAGAGTCCCCGTCAGACTCCCAAACGCTGCCATCAGCAGGCGCACCGTTATAATTATTGTGCCAAAAATCCGCGCACCATTCCCAAACATTTCCGTGGAAATCGTACAATCCGAAAGCATTAGGTTGAAAACTGCCAACATCTGTCGTTTGAAAGCGATAAACTCCCTTCGGCGCTTCAGCGTAATTAGAATTTCCGTTGTAATTTGCTAACTCGCTGGTAATCGTTTCCCCAAAGTGAAACGGTGTCATAGTTTGCCCCCGGCAAGCATATTCCCATTGGGCTTCGCTAGGCAAGCTATAATTATTACCAGTTTGGCGAGAAAGTCTAGCGCAAAACTCCACAACCTCATACCAAGATACATTTTCTACAGGTCGATTTGCACCTTTAAAACGGGCAGCATCTGGATTGAGAAATATTTGAATTTCCGGCAGCGCCGCAACTGCTTTCCACTGGGCCTGAGTGACTGGAAATTTGCCAATATAGAAAGATGCTAAATTTACTGGATGCTGCGGTTTTTCGTCGCTGTCACCCCGATTTTTTGGGGAACCCATCAGGAAAGTACCGCCAGGAACAGATACCATTTCCAGGACTGTACTGTTACCGAGAGGTTCTTCAAAAAAATGCGCTTGGCCGCTGTTAACATTAGTTTGCTGCCCGTGCTTGTCTACTGTCACCACCTGAAATTCAAAAGTGCTTTTGACAGCCGCAATTCTCTGCGATGCCTTGTTCTGAGGCTGATTGGTGTTGGATTTTTCCCTAGGATTGACAGAGATGTTACTATTGATTTGCCCGCTTTGATTGAGGGGAGTCTTGATAGCAAGTGCGCCTCCTTTTGTCACGGCAGAATTTAAAGCAAGTGGGCCTCTCTTTGTCACAGCAGAATTTAAAGCAAGTTGTCCTCCCTTTACAAAAGGGGGTTGGGGAGGTAAAGAATAGAGATTTAAAGCTTTGATTACTTCATCAGCAGATTGATATCTATTTTTGAGAGAATCTTGAATTAACTTATCTAAAATTTTTGTCAACTTGCTGCTGATTTTTGTGCCTGCGGGCAACCGTTCTCTCCAAATCCAGCCGCCGTTGATCGGGTCATACAGGTCATCGGAACCGTCAACTTTTGGCAAACATTGAGTTAGCAATCTCAGGCAACTTATTCCCAAACTGTACAAATCGCTTCCCGGGAAAACTTGACCGCGCATTTGTTCTACCGGCGAATATCCGGGCGTTCCTACTGTCGTGCCTACTTGGCTCATCAGCGAGCCCGTCACTTGTTTGGAAATGCCGAAATCTATCAGAACTAACTCTCCGCGCCCTCCCCTTCGGAAAGCTGAATTGCGAAAATTTCCCGCCTTTGGCAGAGATGAGCTAGCAGAGGTGCGGCGGCGCATGATATTTTCAAGTTTGATGTCTCGATGAATGACATTGCGATCGTGCACAAATTTCAGAATCGGCAAAATATCTGCCAGTAACTGCCAAATTTTTTCTTCGCTAAAAACACCCTGCTGAGTTAATTCTGCTAGTAAAGTTTGCCCCTCAATCAACTCTTGTACTAAATAAAGTCGCTTGTCTTGTTCAAAATAAGCAATTAATCGAGGAATTTGGGGATGTTCGCCGAGTTCGTAAAGTTGTTTAGCTTCTGCCTTAAACAATTCTGCGGCTTTTTTAAGCGCCGAGGTTCCTTGAAATTGGGGTACAAACTGCTTGATTACGCACGGATCGTCCATTCGATCGGTATCTACCGCTTCATAAGTTCTGCCAAATCCCCCTTCGCCCAACAGTCGAATCACGCGGTAGCGGTTTCTGAATAGAGGGTTGAGGCCTTGAGCTCCGCAACTTTGACAAAATTTAGAGTTATCGGGATTGAAAGGATTAGAGCACCTGGGATTAGAACAGTAGAACATATCTGGGAAGAAATGATCCGGTTAAGATTATGATATATCTTTTTGGCTTCCTCATGGAAGACTAACAATTAATAATTGGTTATTGACAATTGACGGTAGGGAGGGCATTACCCGCCGCTTGTGTCGCCCCAAGGGACAAAGTAGAAGGCAGAATTTCAAACGCCAATTAATCCAAAGAAAGGGATTTGAGGGCAAAAAATGCCAGCGCGATCGACCGATTTTAGCAACGCACTCAGTCCAATTAGCAACCAACTTGACCCGCAGCTTATAATTTGAGGGATGCCTGACAAAATGTTCGTTGATATTTGGATTGCCATCTGGCACATATTCATTACGATCGTTCAGAATCTGTATCGACTCATCTAGAGGCGTACCTTATGTTACTGAGAACTGCTATAGTTTCGGTCTAATCATTCTCATCAAACACCAGAAAATTTCTTTAACATTCTGCAACGATTTGGCAAAGCCAACGTGTAGCATCTGTTTTGTCTCTCCCTCGGTGCCATGCTGACAGAAGGATGCGTCCTCCTCCCTCTAATGGCGATCGGTTCTGGGAGGACATCTTCGATCGCATTTTGAAAAGCTCATTCAGAAGTTATTTTGATTTCATTTTATCTATCTTTTTACGAAGATAATAAACAACAACCAGACAGAATGGATCTAGTTCTTCTCCATTATCGCCATTCCACTTGCGTAGTGCTTTTCGTATATCTGCATCAGAGGGTTGTTTTTGAATCAATCCTTGGCGAAAGGCTTCTAATACTCCTTTACGATTACGAACCAACGCACCTTCATTCAAATTCAAGACTTCATTGATTTCTTTATCGAATTGGTCATCATTTGATTTAACTGTACCGTCTCCCAAGAAACGTATTTTCTTTTCGACGTTATGAGATGGATCGGCAGGGTTAAAAGTTAGATCGAGATTTCCTTTTTTTGTGTCACAATGCTGTTTATCTTTCTTTTGCCCTTCTCCTCCTCGACAAGCCCCAAGGAGATTATTGTATTCTAGCTGTCTCTGAGGGTATATATCTTGGCTTTGCCAGTGTTCAATTTTCATGTTTTCTGAGTCAGGACGAATCCGTTGCATACAGTAACAGCAAATTCCTCTTTGCTCGCTCACTAGACTTGCTCTCAGGTCATCTTTTTCGGCATAGTTATCATAGTCAGTATTTGTATTGCACCGATGCTGTGTCAAGGACGTTGGTTCGGTCTTTTTCTGGATGTTTCTCATTCATTACCTTCTAAGAATTTAATCAGCGATCGAGCTTGAGTAATCTCAGGAGCTTGGTGGCCAATTTTTTCACCAAGGGGAATCATAGCTTGACGTGCGCCCTCAAAATTTTCATCATCAATTAGTCTAAAAAGAGCGTGAAGCTTGTTTGCTACGTCTTTGTTACGTTCTGACGACCCCATCTGCTCCTCTAGTATTCGGTTGGCATCAAGACCATAAGATTCTAATGGAATTGTAGAAATAACTTTGCCAGTTTCTTCATCACGTTCGAGGACTCTAATACAGCTTGCTTCGACTTCACCAATAACAAGCGGCGAATGGGAAGTGCAAACAAACTGGATTGAGGGGAAGGTTGTGGTGAGGTCCTTCACAACTTGACGTTGCCATTTCGGATGGAGATGTACATCTATTTCATCAATTAGGACTAGCCCTGGTGTTTCTTGCAAAATCAGAGGTAATTTTTGACGCTCTATATCTGATTCTTCGCTTAGGAAAGAGGCATTTTGAGTAACGATTTTGATGGCAATATCGGCAATTAGACCTACCATCATTTTTTGACCAGCACTAAGGTTACTAAAGGGTTGGGGGTTGCCTTGGATGGAAACAACAATTTCCGATCGCTCTGGGTCAAACCATAGGTCATCTGCGTTGGGAATACAACGCAAAATAGCAAACTTTACCACCTTGTAACCAGGGCGCATTTGTCCCTGTCGATTGACCGAAGCGATCGCTTCTTTCTGAAACCAAGTATGGAGATCGGCGATTCTAATCCGTTCTTTAAAGCAGTCATAGAAGGCATCCCAACGGCGGGCGGGGCTGGTGTGGGTAGTGGCTTTGGGGTCGTCGCGTTGGTTGGAGGGTAGCCAAGCTCGACCTGCGCCGTAGTAGGCGACGATGGGTAGCCAGATTTTTTCGCCTGCTTCAACCTGTTGAAATAAAGTGGAGATAATTTCTAGAGCTTTTTTGGCTTCAGTGTTAGAGGTTCTAGAGCCGTTAGTTTTGATTTGTCTGAGCCATTGGACTGGCTGACTGTTAATCGTGCCGATCGCTTTAATCTGGACCGGTTTTCGTTCTATAAATTGGGTGATGGTGTCGGATTCGATCGCTTCTAAGCGGATTTCTGAGGGAAGAATGTTACGGCGGCTATTGTTGAGGGTTGTATCGGGGGAGTTGACCAGCCAAATTCCAGCCGCGATCGCCAAAGCATCGAGGATCGTAGTTTTACCTGTGCCATTGTCCCCAACCAGCAAGGTAAATTGGGGATGCAAGTCAAGAGTATAGTCTGAAAATTTCTTGAAGTTTTCTATTTCTACTCGGTCAATTCTCATGGTAATGTCCCACTGTAGATCGGTATTCAGCTTGTAATTTGTAGCATAGAAATCATCGTATAGCAGTTGAGAGTTGACAGTTGACAGTTACATAGTACCCGAATCAAACCGTTTCTCGATCGAGGGATGGCGGGATCTATTCATGAAGTTATTTATGTCAAGATCGATGTGGCGGTTGCTATAGTAGCTCGCGGGGAATTCTCTACAAACTGTTTGCCACATTCCTTACAGCGATAGCACTGCTTCCCCCGTCGATAACCGTTTTTGGACAACTGCTCCGATTGACAATGAAGACATTTCATTACTTTCATTACATTGCTTGACCGACCTTCCCCCACATACGACTCTAAATACGACACCAACAAGTCCTCAATCTGCTGTACCAGTTGTTGGCGATACTGTCGATCCCGGTTGCGAAGTGCCGACAGAATGACCGCATTACTGCTGTGAACGCAAACCTCCGCTAACAGGCTACATTGCGCCTCCCTCAAGCTGGGATTTCTTTGCTTCAAAAGACTCGCCATGAAGTCGATCGCTTCCTGAGTCATACTTTCATCGATCGACTGGAAAATCTCGCGCGCTATATAAAACTGCACGAACACCACCCGCGATACAGGCTGTTCAAACATCTCTGCAACAGCAGTGACAAGGGTATGAATCATTTCGCGCAGCGGTAACTGAACGATTTCCGCTGTGTTCGCCTGCGCCCACATCGCCTTAACGCGATCGGCATGACGCAATTCCATTGCATGAAAAATGGCAGCTTTATCAGGAAAAAACTGATACAGAGAACCGATGGCTGTCCCTGCTTTTGCTGCAATTAGATGGGTAGTCGCCTCCCAATAGCCCACCTCGTCAAACACTGCTGCTGCTGCATCCAAGATTTTTTCGACTCTTTCTTTACCACGCTGCTGTTTCGGTTGACGGCGCAAACTGCTTGACGAATGTGAATATTCTGTCATATTCTAGAAAAGCGACAAATCTCTCACAATTTTATGTCTAAAGGAGAACACCATGCAGTCTATGCTTCCCGGTGCGCCTTGGTTGTTGGCACATAAGTCGATGCTGGCAGCGAACCAACCTCGCAAAATTTCCTTGTATGGCACCGACTATGTGATGTGGAAAGATATTGCCGGAACCATCCATGCCTTGCCCAACGCCTGTCCGCACATGGGAGCAATGCTGTCAGAAGGATGGTGCGAAGCCGAAAGCGATCGCACAAGCGGTGTCGTCTGCCCGTTCCATGCCCTGAAGTTTGATCCTGAAGGCTGCACCGTATTACCCGGATCTAATAAAAAAACATTGCCCTTACTAAAACCGTTAGACCTGATTATTCAAGATGACTTCATTTGGTCTTATGGGGGATACGAGCCGCAAGTCCCCATTCCCAATGTGCTCAAGGAAATCGCAGAAACTTACTACTTCATCGGGCATACCGCCGATCGCAGCGTTGAGACAGATTTGCTGACCATGCTGCTAAATATGCACGACTACAATCATCAAAATGGCACTCACCGGGACTTGTTTAGGATTACCGATGTGGAATTTCATCAATTCATTGATGAAGGACATCAATCCCATGCGTTTTACGATATGCCTACTGCCCCTTACAGCTTGGCAGAAAAGCTCAGAAAGCCAGATTTGTGGCTGCTGCCGAGCACCATTAAAGCTCATTTAGAAAATCATTTCCCATCCCTAGTAATTTTTCATGGAGAAATGCCATTCGGCAAAGCTGCACAGTGTCATATATTCGTACCAGAAGCCGAGAATCGGACGCGGACTTATATTTTGCTGTTCGGTCAAGCAAAGCATCCTATATTTAAGGTGTTGGGGGGGACGTATCTCAATTTTGGCAAAGTTGTCGTGGATCAAGATGCGGATATTTTAGGAAAAATTTATCCCGATACGCCTCAGAAAATTAAACTCAATAATGAAGTGGGGATGGACTGGGTACGACGCAATTTTGAAAGCTTTCCAAATGTGAGGGAGCCTAATCTTTCAAGGTAGATACTGAAGATGGCTTCAGCGTCATGCCACACCGATAGCTTAAGCAGTCAAATTGGGAAGGAAATTTGGATTTATAAGAATTCATTGAAGCAAGGTTTGAAGCGAATGTTTCGTTAGTATTCCCTTGTATTCAACCAAGTATAGAAACAAGAAAAATTCAGACTACAAACTCAAAGGTCGATCGCCCAAACCAAAAAGCGATCGCACTCCAAGAACTATCGGACTAAAAACTAAGAAAGCGATTTCAATAAGCAATTCCATCGCTTCATCGGGGCCTAAGAATTCTACAAGCTCGATCGCCCTTAAAGGCGATCGGGGTATTTTCAACCTAAAATGTCATATTTCTGCTGCTTCAACCAATTTTGTATTACCGCTAAATAACTTTTTTTTTGAATACTTTTACTGCTAAAATTAGTGATAAAAACAGACCGCAGCATGATACTGACACTATTGTTTCGGTGATATTTGGTGATATGAATATGATAAATCCCCGATCTTTAATTAAGGCAGAGAAGCTTGAGACACAAAATGGCATGAGATATAACCTAAATGCCTGCCAACGATCTCTTTTGCCTTTACTAGAAGAAACACTTAGCATCAGACCCGTACCGATTATAGCACTTATACCAATTGAATCGATCCATATCTTAACCGAAGGGTCAAAATGAAAACAAACTACTGTAACATACCAAATGAGATAGCACCAGAGAATAGCTTTATCTAATTTGATTTCGTAAAGATATTGAATCAACCATTTCATGGCTCTAAAAATGCTTTGATTTTTTCAATCTCATTGATGAATACAACCCGGTGAATTGAAGAATTAGGGATGGAGAGCAAAAGAGTTTTCTAACGAGACAAGTTGATACCCCGCATCGGCTGGTGACACAACTGAGATAAAAACTAATGGCTCATCACCGTTGTTGAATACTCCATGTACACATCCGGTATGAGCGACTACAACATCCCCAGCAGCGATCGACTTCGTAGTGCCTGCTTTGTCCAAATAGTAGTCTCCCTTCCCGGTTAAAACAGTCCAAGTGTCTTGCCCGTTGGGATGGGTGTGCGCGGGGATTGCCTGACCTGGCTTGATATACCAGGCGACAACGACAGCCTCCTTAGATTCGGTAACGATCGAACGAACAGGCTCTCCATCACTCGGTTGAAAAAATTTAGAACTGCTGAATATCCTAGTTATACTCATCTTTGCATCACTCTTTGAAAAACTTCTCAAGAGCGATCGTCTCACCGATCGCCTACAAAGAACTGTCTCACCGATAACTTTACGGAAAAAAGTTTCCCTGATTTTTCTCGATCGCCCCAAAAAAATAAAAACCCTCAAACTAATTTAAAAATCGTGGTTTGGGGGTTTTCTTCCTAAAACCCGATCGCATCACAACTTGCAAGCAGCGCGATCGCCGTTGACAAAGATCGTACTCTTCGTATAACAATAAGACTAGAAACTCAGAGAGCGACCGCACCGAATTAAATTAAAGAGCGATCGCCCGCAGGTAATTTTGAAGTATTGGGTATTGCGATCGCTAGCTAACGGCACATCAAACAAAGTGAAAAGACTCTATTGAGTCCGTTTCAACTGAAATATTGCACCATTCTGGCTTAACAGGCTTTTCGACCGGTTCGACAAAAATTAAGTGAATTTTCTTGTGAGGCGGGCAGGATCTCCCTTCGAGTGCAAGGCTGATTGCAACTGGTGCAAGATATCAGTTCCAACGAGTTATTGCGATCGCACTTTCGATCGCTAATAACCTCAACTGATTGCGCCTCAATCTTTCACCGCTACATTAGATCGAGCTGAAACTTTTTATCCCTAGAAGGAAACACTATGTATTTGTTCTTTTTCTTGATTGTGGCAATTACACTTGGATCACAATAAGATTACTCCTATCTGCTTGCTATGGAAATAGATCGCGTGCCATTTCTGAATCGCCTCCGGCGCACCATGTCCTCTGCGGAAGCTTGGGGGTTTAGTGTGGTTGGATATCTGATGTGGTTTACCTTAGCGCCGTCGGTGCAAGCAGAAATTGGCTCCGCATCCCTGTTGGTCTGGATTCCTGGTGCGATCGTCGGAATTCTGTTTAACCTTCAAGTTCAGAGTTTGGGTGAGAAATATCCAGATGTATCTGGGGGAACACCAAATTACATCACGCGACTCCTGCATCGTTACCCTGCGCTTTCCCGCTACTTGGGGATTGCCTACTACTTGGGGTGGGTTTCTTTTCCGGCCATTAATGCGATCGTCATCACAGATTTGATCCAATTCCATTTAGAACCGATGGGGCTGAATGTTCCAGAAAAAGAGTTTGAGATCGGTTTTACTGCGATCGCTTACTTTGTAGCATTCAGCGGTACCCGCGCCGTCGCCATTCTGCACCTGTTTTTTGTCTTTCCTTCGATCGGCTTTTTACTCCTCTTCTGCGTTCAGGGTTTAGGCTGGCTTGCCTTTTCACCCCAAAGCCCCGGACTCTTGCCCAGCAGCATTGATGCCATCAGTGTCCGGGACTGGCTGAAATGGTACTTGTTTGCCGCATATAGCTTCTGTGGCTGCGACACAGCTTCATCCTTTGTAGCAGACAGTCTCCACCCAAAAAACACCCTCAAAGCGCTGTCTTGGGTTGGCTGGTTCATGCCTCTGGTGTTTGTGGGTGGCACTTTAGTGCTGTTGCAGTTGGCAACCGCTGCGGGTTTAGAAGACAATTTGTACGGCAATTTCCTGGCGGCTGCCAAGCCTTTTTGGGGAGACGCTGCCCCTGTCATAGTCACATTGCTGGTTGCGGCTAGCTGTTTGTTGGGATCTGCGACTAGCGTTTGCAATACGCCCCGCATCCTTTTCCAACTCGGGCAGGATGGGCTGTTGTCTCCAGTGTTTGGCGCAGCGTCCCGTCGGGGTTCCCTAGAACCCGCGCTGCTGCTAACCTTTATCTGTAGTTTAGGATTTTTAGTCTGGGGCAACACCACTCGAATTGTCGTGGTGTCAGGGGTGAGTTTTTTCATTTCTATCATGGGGTTGCACTTGGGGCTGTGGATGCAGCGCCACGATCGAGTCGTCCGTTGGGGGCGACTATCCTTAGCGTTGCTGGTGGTGGAGTTCATTTCCCTGGTGGTGGGTGGTGTTGCCTGGGGATGGATGGATTTTGGCATCGGGTTGCTGTTGCCGTTAGCAGCGATCGCGATCGACGCTGCAATTCGGCGGATTCCTTGGGCACCTTTGCACTTACCGTGGTGGGATCGACTCCATGCCAAGCCGCTGAACCATCCTGAAAAACAAGATTTTGTAGTGCTTCAGATCGGAGTTTTGATTGCGCTGATTTGTAGCGCAGCGACAATCAGTTGGCTGATCAGATCCTGGCTGCGGGTAGAAGTCGGAACCAACAATCCCTATCTGATGATTATTGTGTTGATGACGCTGGCATTTGTGGGAGTAGCGATTGCTTGCTGGACAACTCTGCCCCAGGTTGCTGCGATCGAAGAATTAGCAATTTCCTCGATCGCGCAAGCTAAAGAATTGGAGAGGACTCTAAACGAACTGCAAAAAGCCCAGATGCAAGTTATCCAAAGCGAAAAAATGTCTAGCCTGGGACAGTTGGTGGCGGGAATTGCCCATGAAATCAATAACCCGGTCAACTTCATCCACGCTAATCTCACCCACCTGGACGAATACACCCAAAATCTGCTGCGGATGATCGAACTTTATCAACAGCGCCATCCCAGCAACGATCCAGACGTGCAAGCAATGGCAGAGGAAATCGACTTGGAATTCCTCACTGAAGATATCCAAAAGATCGTGTCATCTATGAAGGTAGGCACCGAGCGAATTCGCGGTATTGTCGTCTCGTTGCGAAATTTTTCTCGCATGGATGAAGCAGACTTCAAAGATGTTGATATCCATGAGGGAATTGAGAGCTCTTTGCTGATTTTGCAACACCGGCTCAAAGATCGATCGGATTGTCCAGCCGTGGTAGTAATCAAAGACTATGACACATTGCCCAAGGTGGAATGTTACCCCGGACAACTCAATCAGGTATTCATGAATATTTTGGTCAATGCTTTGGATGCCCTAGATGAGATGAATTCCAAACGCTGCTACCAGGAACTTAAACACACCCCGAACCAGATTACGATTCGGACTTCTGCGATCGACGATCGATGGGTGGAGGTGGCGATCGCTGACAACGGAATCGGTATGCCAGACCCAGTGAAGCAGCGCATTTTTGACCCCTTTTTCACCACCAAACCGATCGGTAAAGGTACGGGTTTGGGGATGTCGATTAGTTATCAAATCATTACTGAAAAACATCGCGGTAAAATCAAGTGTTTTTCTACACATGGATCGGGTACTGAGTTTGTGATTCAGATCCCCATTCGGCAACAGACTATTTCAGCATTCCCGATCGCTGCTGACTCTTAACAACTTCGGGTTCAGTGCAGCCCTCAAACAATCTGAGGCGGTACAATAATCGATCGGGGTGTCAATTACCGCCAACTGCTCGATCTGAATCGGTAAGAATCAAAGATAGCGCGATCGCCCTTGACAAAAATCGCACTTTTGGCATCACAATAAGGATAGAAACCCGCGAGTGCGATCCTCTTCGTTGGCGTAGCCCCCGTAGGGGCGGGCAACGCTTACGTACAAAATTGAAGAGCGATCGACCTACTGGTAATTTTAAAGTATTGGGTATTGCGATCGCGACCTAACGACTTGGTTCAGTGGCAGACCGCCCCGCCAGACCCCAAACATACACGCAGAAACAGGGTGGGCTTTCCGCTGCACCCTCATTGTTCGGCGACTGTTGATAACTTCTACCTCATTGGAACGAGGTTAATTGATTGTGGCAAAGTGGATAAGTGCTGCGCGGATCGCGATGAACCATACCGCGATCGTGGCAAATAGGTAGAGGTAGAACCGAAGTATGATGAGATTGAATGTGCAATGAACAGCACTATGCAATGTACGAAATACAACGAATACCCACGCGGCGTTCACATACACTGTATCCACCTGCTTTGTGACGAACAGGTACAGGACAAGCGCATAGAAAAGTACCGGAATCTCGAACAGGTTTTTTAGGTTATCCGATGGATTGGATACGCTTGGTGGGGAAATTTGTGCCAGTGCGCCCGGTACAGCAAGTTCATTCGGGGAGAGCTTTATACTGGTGATAAAACTGATACGGCGGATGTACATATACACCCAGACGATGAATGTGAGAAATACTGTTGCAAAGAAGGGACTGAAGATTGTATCTTGCGTCATTTTTACCTCTCAAATTTGATGGTTGTGATTGTTGGTGGGCGATAAAGTGCGCCCTAGGGAATGTACAAGAGTTGAAGAAACATAGAGTAACGTAAATCCAATTAGAGGATGGAGTATCTCTAGGTGAAGTGGACTTTTGAGATGAATGCTGGCAAATTGCAGTCCAAGCAGCACTGGCAAACTTGCGGCGAGATGTCGTATTCTGCGTGAAAATGGGGCAACAAACGACCATCCCAGCAATACTAATGACAATCCGCCATAACCTCGCACTAGCCAAACATGAATATTCCACCAGGTAGGGTCATTGAAGTAGGCAACTCCAACTGTTAATAACTGAGCAATCAAGCAGACATTAAAGATGATTGAAGTCACATAAAAGCTGATGAGTATCCCACGTGCGGGAGTGCGATCGGTTTCCAAACTTGTTGTCATGTCAAGTTGTTTTTGAGACTGTAAGAGTAATATAATTCGAGTATTGCAATGTTTCTAGACCTCGATCGGGTACTCTTTTTGACAATCAAGCATCCAGGATACAAGCCCCCGGATTCATCCGTCCAGAAATCAAAAACCGTACCCGATAAACGAGCCCCCGACTTGATCCGTGGGGTAAAATCTAAAATCTAAAATCTAAAATCGATTGACACTCAAGCAATTTGGTTACAAGCCCCCGGATTCCTCCGTGGGGTCAATTCTAAAATCTAAAATCTAAAATCTAAAATCTAAAATCGGTTGACACCATGACGATGAAAAGTCCCTTGCAGCTTTTATTTGAAGCGATCGACCAGGTAGAGGACGAACAAGATTTGCGATCGCAAGTCGTGCCCAAAATCGGCGAGTATTTTGCAGCTAAGCGATCGGGAATCTTTTTCTTCGATCGACTGCCCTTGGTAGATAGTAAGCTTCAGAAAACATTGAAAGTGGCGCTATCGATCGAACACAATCCTGTTGTGCGTTATTTAGCGGAACGCCACTCTCCTGTCCATGAAGCATTGGTGGCATCTCCCAAGGTTTGGACAATAATTTGTCCCCGACCCGATCATTGGCACGTGATGGCGGGGCCGATTGTCAGTCGCGGTCAATTAATGGGCGTAGTGGGCTGCACGCGCGATCGGTCAATGCCCGCTTTCGATACAGAAAATTTAGCCGATTTGAGTGCGATCTGTTTGCATTTGTCTGTTTGGGCTGCAACAGTGCGCGCGGCGAAGCTATCCCGTAGTGAATCGCAGCATCAACCTTTCAAGACCTCACGCCTAACGCCTCGTGAATTGCAAATTGCCGAATTGGTTGCTTTGGGGCGAACCAACGCAGGAATCGGGAGGGAACTTTGGATTACAGAGAATTCAGTGAAGCAAGCTTTGAAGCGAATGTTCCGCAAGCTTGAGGTTTCGTCTCGTGCAGAAATGGTTGCACAGCTTTCGGCGACCAAATATAATTTGCCCAGCGTAAAAAGCTCTCCGTCCAACTTGGTGCAGAACATCCACCAATAAACTTAAGGCTGGAAATCCCAACAGCGATCCTCTTCGTTGGCGTAGCCCCCGTAGGGGCGGGCAACGCTTACGTACAGAATTGAAGGGCGATCGACCAAATGGTAATTTTGAAGTATTGGGTTTTGCGATCGGGCGTTAAAAACTACAATTCATCAAATGAATGATTAGATATTACTTTGTAGTTTGGGGCAACAATTGATTTAGTGCACCGCACAAATATCCCTTCACCGTGTCTTTACTTGCACCCACCCCACTCGGAAGGGTAAAGATCATCTCCACATTTAATATATTGCCGTCCATGGAGGCAAATACGTCTATTGGCAAAGCACGCTGAAAAGCTGTTGCGGGATTTTCGGCTTTCATGACACCTAAGTTCAGATCCGTGCTGAGAGTCTTGATGCCCTCGCGCGCCAAAATTGGTCGTAATTGGGAAAATGCTCTCTCTATCGATAACCCCTCAACCTGAACACGTGCAGCAAAGGCGGAACCATTTAAAAAGTCCCCCTTTTTTTGAAAGCTTTCCTCGCAGGTTGTGGCAACAGCGGGGGTGGCTAAACACATGAAAGCTAGACTCAAGACAAGCGATCGCATATTAACTGAGTTATAAGAATGAAACAATCATCAAGCTCCTGATGAACCATTATATAGCAATCCTCGCATCATTTGTGAATTTCTTACTCCCAGACCGCGGCTTCGGGGAGGGTTGGGGTGGGGTAAAAAATTTACGACTCCTGCAAGGATTGCTATAGGATTGTTTGGCAAGTGATGCAAATGCCTTTGATAGTTTTTAGTATGAGTTGCAGTTCGATTAGTATTGGCTTCTATTTTAGCAAGTATTGGAACTAAAGAATTAAGAATAAATACTAAAAGGGCGAGATCGCACGCTAATTGAGCGTGCGATGGAAGGCTATCTTCTCATTTTCCAACAGCATTTCAATCGGTTCACGTAGGTTCGCTTATAGCTCGTCTCAAGTTTCTCCTTGAGAATGCGCTCTCTTAGAAATCAGTAACATAGGCTACATATAAAGCAGTGTCAGGGTCTTTCTGAACAACCGCAGTGAACTTTTTCATGCAGTTAAAGTCAAATAACTTGACTTTAAAGCAAAATTCAATAAAATTAAGTTTAGCATATCTATCAACTACCATAAGTAAAATCACTTAGGCACAGGCTCCATGACACCACCTAGAGCTCCAGCAATGTTATATCCAATACGGATACCAAAGAGTTTAACATTGGGATGTTTCGCACTCAGGTAATCAACAGCGTGTAAACTATTTTCATCAACTTTATAGTAGTCGCCTGTTTCTATATCAATGATGACCGTCTTGCCAATATTCTATTCTAATTGATTTTTTGGGCAGATGCTGCTCTCATACAAATGTTTCGCACGACGCGCGACTTTTTCACGACTCAAAGAGATTGTTTGCATACATTCCCCATTTTTTGTAACTGTAGATTCTGTTGCGTAATGGGGCTGTAATAGGCGACTTCACAATGTTTCTGGAGCGAATTCTTGGGTTTTACCTGCGGAATTATCAGCCATTGCTGAGGCTGCAAGTTTGGCAATAGCGTCGAGAGAACGAGCATTTGCTCGATCGCAGATGCGATCGTCTTCAAGTTCTTTCAGAATCATTGAGCCGCCTCTTGCTCACTTGCAGACAAGGTTTTCAACTTACGGATCTTCATCGTTGGCGTAGCCCCCGTAGGGGCGGGCTTTCCTTCGGATCGCAACGCTTTCGTTAACGCGCGCTCAAGTAACTCACTCATGGCTAGCACACTCTTACAATAAACCTCTTGCAAAAGTAGGAACGCGCGACCAGTACCCTGGTAAGAGCAACGATCGCGCCCGGTTGAAGTGCTGCAAATATGTTGTAGTAGGATGTATAATCCTGGGCTGGAATAATTCAGGCACAGACACATAATCAGCTACTCGGATGTAATAAAAAACCTGAGTTCTCAAAACTTTAAGCCTTTGTGCGGAGTAAGTCCAGAGAACTTTAAACAGATACTGTAGGTAGGGCGATCGCATAATTTATCTGGATGCGCCTGGGAAAGCGCCAATTCTTGTTTGTCCAACTCCAGCAGAGATATGATAGTTAAACATCAGACCATGATGCAGTTTAGCATTACAATGAGCGGAGAAAATATTGCCACTTGCTAACAAGCTAATGCTCGGCTCGTTTAATTTTTCCCCACAGGCGATGAACATCGCCGTCTCAGATTCCCCTCTATCAATTCCAGGTCAGAATAATCGGACTCATCGAAAAAACGAATATGAAAACCACGCTGCCCGGTTACAAACTCTTATCGTTACCCATTCATGAAGGTGTCAATACAGTTATTTATCGCGGGGTTAGGGAGTCCGACCTAACCCCGATTATAGTAAAAACCCTCAAAGCCGAGTATCCCACCATAGAAAAAATCGCGCGGTTGAGACATGAATATAAAATCCTCAAAACTCTCGACATGGCAGGGATTGTCAAAGCTCACTCTTTGGAAAAGCATAATAACGGTATGGCGCTGATCTTAGAAGATTTTAGGGGAAAATCTCTGAAAAATCTAATCGCAGCTAAACACCTTGAAATAAGCGAATTTCTAAGTCTGGCAATTCATTTGGCAGAGACCCTAGCTCAACTGCATGAAAATAAGATTATCCATAAAGATATTAAACCGCAGAATATCATTATCAACTCCAAAACCGATCAAATTAAAATCATAGATTTTAGCATTTCCACGTACCTAGAGCGAGAAAACCAGAGCCTCAGCAATCCCAACTTGCTAGAAGGCACCCTCGCCTATATGTCTCCAGAGCAAACCGGGCGGATGAATCGCTCAATTGACTACCGCACCGACTTTTACTCATTAGGTGTCACCTTTTATGAAATTCTGACTGGAAAGCTGCCGCATCAAGCCAGCGACCCCCTGGAATTAATTCACTGCCATATCGCTAAAAGACCAGTGCCACCCCATGAGCATATCAGTGAGATTCCCAAAGCGATTTCTGACATCGTAATGAAATTATTAGCCAAAACGGCTGAAGACAGATACCAAAGCGCCCTGGGGCTAAAAGCCGATCTAGAAATGTGCCGTCATCAACTGCAAACCCATGGGAAAATAGGCAACTTCTCAATCGGTAAGAGGGATAAATTTGGACAATTTTTCATCCCCCAAAAACTCTATGGCCGCGAGCAAGAAGTAGCCACTTTGATGGAAGCCTTTGAGCGAGTCTCCGGCGGAAACAGCGAAATGATGCTAGTCAGCGGTTACTCAGGGATTGGCAAATCTTGTTTAGTAAATGAAGTTCAAAAACCGATTGTCAGGCAGCGCGGGTATTTTATATCCGGTAAATTTGACCAATTAAAGCGAAATATTCCTTATGCTTCTTTGATTCAAGCTTTAGGCGGCTTGATGCGGCATCTGTTAACAGAAAGTTCTGAAAAAATAGCGATTTGGAAACAGCAAATTTTAGAAGCATTAGGCTCCAACGGCCAAGTCATAGTAGATGTCATTCCCGAAGTCGAACTGATTGTCGGCCCTCAAAAAGCTGTTCCGCAATTGGGTCCGTCTGAATCCGAGAATCGCTTTAATCGCGTGTTTAAAGAATTCATTCATGTATTTACTAAACCCTCGCACCCGCTCGTCGTCTTTTTGGATGACTTACAGTGGGCAGATTCGGCATCGCTCAAGTTGATTCATCTGCTTATTTGTGACCCGGACAGCCAATATTTACTGCTGATAGGAGCCTATCGAGATAACGAAGTCAGTCCGACGCATCCGTTGATGCTGACGTTGGATGAGATTCAAAAGAATGGGGCAATTGTAAATAATATCACCCTCCGTCCTTTGGATATTGGCAACGTCAGCTTGCTGGTAGCAGATACCCTGAAGGAGTCTTCAGCTCCGAGAAACCGCGTTTTTGAATTGTCCGAGCTACTTTTCAATAAAAGCCAGGGAAATCCTTTCTTCTTGACTCAGATGTTCGCTACTCTGCATCAAGAAAAGCTATTGACCTTTAATTTCAGTGTTGGGTGCTGGCAGTGGTCATTGAACCAAATTCAAGCGGTAGGCATCACGGATTATAATGTCGTCGAACTGATTGCCAGAAATATTCAAAAACTCTCGGAGGAGACGCAGAATGTCTTAAAATTAGCCGCCTGTATTGGAGACAAATTTAATTTAGGGGTTCTGGCTATTGTCAAGGAAAAATCTCAGTCGGAAACGGCGGCCAATTTGTGGGAAGCACTTCAGGCTGGCTTGGTTTTGCCCCTCAGCGAAGCCTACAAAATCCCTCTCGTTTTTACCTCCGATGAAATGAGCACGGAAGTAAAGGAGACAATAGCTCCAGATTCTCCTCTGCTATCATCCTCACCGGGTACTTTGCCTTACAGCCATCACGCGCCTATCGCTTACAAGTTTCTCCATGACCGGGTGCAGCAAGCGGCGTATTCTCTTATTCCCGAATCTCAGAAACAACAGACCCACTTGAAAATTGGTGAACTGCTATTGGAGCATACTCCAGCAGAGGAGATTGAAGAAAATATTTTTGAGATTGTCAATCAGTTAAATGTTGGGGCTGACTTCATCACGGAGCAGGCAAAAAAAGAGCGTCTAGCCAGATTAAATTTGATAGCAGGCAAAAAAGCTAAGGCAGCAACCGCTTATGAAACTGCCGCCCGACAACTACGGATGGGGCTAGAACTCCTCAGAGAAGATAGCTGGGAAACTCTGTATGACCTGACATTCCCTCTGTATGCGGAAGCGGCGGCGGTGGAATTTCTAAATACCAACTTCGAGCGAGCAAAAATGCTGTCTGAGGAGGCTCTCAAGCACACGAAAACTCTGCTAGAAAAAGTCAAAGTTTATGAAATCCAAATGCAGTTTTATTCCCTGCAAAACCAGATGCAAGTCGCGTTAGATATCGGGCTGCAAGTTTTGGGTATGCTGGGTGTCTCCCTTTGTTCGGAACCTCCACAAGAGATGAATACTGAGGCGTTAGCTAATCTGCCAGAAATGACGGATATCAATAAGCGGGTTGCTATGGGGATATTATGGAAATCCGCCCCTCTTGCTCATCATGTGACTCCTGCCTTATTTCCGCAATTTCCATTTACAATGATTCATCTTTGTATTCAATATGGTAATTCACCCCAGGCCGCTTCCGGCTATGGGATTTATGGCTTATTTTTGTGCGGACCTCTGGGTGAAATTGAAGTAGGATATCGCTTTGGACAGCTAGCTTTAAATTTGTTGGATCGATTTGATGCCAAGGAAATCAAATCTCACGTCTATGTAGTTTTTAATGCTCATATTAGACACTGGAAAGAGCATGGAAAAGAAACCTTAGCACCATTGCTTGACGGCCTAAAAAGCGGTCTGGAAACGGGAAGTTTAGAGTATGTTGGTTATAATTCTATCTACTATTGCGATCATATACTTTTTACAGGTCAACCGCTGGAGTTTGTGGCTCAGAAGCAGGCGCAATATCTTAATATACTTCTAAATATTAAACAATATTCCCATATTCGTTATTTAAAAACATGGAGAGTAATGGTATTACAGTTACTCGATGCCCCTGAAGAAGAATATACGATCGAAGGCGAATTTTTGAATGAAGAAGAACTCCTGCAACAATCTATTGCCGACAATAAACATATGTTTATTTTTGTTGCTTACCTGACAAAAGTGATTCGATTTTACTTGTTGAAAGATTACGGTCGGTCAGTAAAAAGCGCCCGCGAATCAGAAAAATATAAAGAAGGTGTACCTGGGCTGATGAGTGGTGTAGAACACAATTTCTATTATTCTCTGGCTCTCCTAGCTCACTATTCCGCAGTTTCCAGCAGCGAACAAAAAAAATTCTTGCAGCAAGTGGCGAAAAATCAGAAAAAATTGCAGCAATGGGCAGTTCACGCTCCTGCAAATTATCAACACAAGTACGAGTTAGTGGAGGCAGAGAAAGCACGGATATTGGGCAAAGTTGGCAAAGCGATGGAGTATTATGACGCCAGCATTCAAGGAGCCAGAGAACAGGGATACATTCAGGAAGAAGCCCTAGCTAATGAACTGGCTGCCGAGTTTTATTTCTCTCGCGGTCGGGAGAAGATAGCGGAGATTTATTTGACGGATGCTTACTATGGCTACATTCGCTGGGGAGCGAAAGCCAAAGTAAAATATTTATCAGAAGAATATCCTGAATTACTCTCGCGAATACTGACTAGAGAAGCCCCCTGCTTCGACGTATCACGGACGACCAGCTCGACGACTACGGGGAGTTTTGCAGCACTGGATTTCGCCTCTGTTATGAAATCTTCTCAAGCTATTTCTGGCGAAATTGTTCTGGAACGCCTGCTTTCTAAGTTATTGAAAATTGCGATCGAGAATGCTGGCGCTGAAAAAAGCTACTTAATTTTAGAAAAAAATGGTCAAATGGTGGTAGAAGGGACGGCAAGCATAGATAATAATGAGGTAGTCGTGCTGCAAGCCACACCAATAATAGAAACAAGTCAAAACTTGCCGTTTTCTCTTCTCAATTATGTGGCTATAACTCAGAAAATTGTGGTCTTAAATGATGCGAGTCAGGAAGGAATTTTTACCGGGGATAGCTATATTGTTAAGGCCCAACCCAAGTCAGTTTTATGTATGCCGGTCGTCCATAAAGGAAAGCTCATTGGTCTGCTTTACTTGGAAAATAATCTGACAAGGAGCGCGTTTACTCCCGATCGCCTGGAAGTTTTAACCGTTCTCTGTTCTCAAGCGGCGATTTCCCTGGAAAATGCCCGACTCTATACAAATTTGTCTGAGGTGACTGACAACCTGAAACGAGCCAATGAGCAATTAGAAGATTACAGCCGGACTTTAGAACATAAAGTGGAAGAGAGGACGCAGGAATTAAAAGAAAAAAATCTGCTCCTGAGCCAGGAAATTCGCGATCGCGTGCAGATAGAGCAAGCTCTTCGACTATCAGAAGCGCAATTAAAAAAACAAGCCGAACAACTAGAGCTTTCTTTTCAAGAACTAAAGCGCACCCAGACCCAGCTAATTCAGACTGAGAAAATGTCCTCCCTCGGACAGATGGTGGCCGGGGTGGCCCACGAAATCAATAACCCGATTAACTTCATATATGGCAACCTGAGTCACGTCAAAACTTACAGTGAAGACATACTAGGACTGGTGAAACTCTATCAAGAACAATACCCCCATCCCACAGCAGCGATTGTTGAGGATATTGAGGCAATCGAATTAGATTTCTTGATGGAAGACTTACCCAAAGTGCTGGATTCGATGAAGGTGGGGGCAGACCGAATTCGCGAAATTGTCCTCTCCCTGCGAAACTTCTCGCGACTGGATGAAGCGGAAATGAAAGAGGTCGATATCCATGAGGGCATCGATAACACCCTACTGATTTTGCAGCACCGACTGCAAGCCAAATTAGACCAGCCTGCTATTCAAATCATTAAAGAGTACGGCCCGCTGCCACTGGTGGAGTGCTATGCCGGCCAACTGAACCAGGTGTTTGTAAATTTACTGGCGAATGCGATTGACACTCTTCATGACCAAAGGGGGCCGCGCACGATCGCAATTCGCACCTCTGTGGGGTATGGGGAAGAAGAAAAATCCTCGATTTCCAATCCCCCCCTTGCCGAAAGCTGTACAGTTTCTTCGGCTGAGGTGGATTCCCAGAACCTCGCCCCGGCCCGGAAAAGTCCCCAATTTGTTGTGATTCGCATTTGCGACAATGGCCCCGGTATGACAGAGGAAGTGAACCGGCGGCTGTTCGACCCGTTCTTCACGACGAAACCCGTAGGGAAGGGCACGGGTCTGGGGCTGTCAATCAGCTACCAGATTGTGGTAGAAAAACACCGCGGACACTTGAAGTGTGTTTCTCATCCCGGTCAGGGAGCAGAGTTCATCATTCAGATTCCTATTAAACAGCACTATCAAAAATTGGCTTTGCAAAGCCAAACCTGATGAGTAGTTGTTATTGCTATTTCCAGTAGTCCTAAACAGAGAAAAATCAGTTCTATTGATGAATAGACATCGTGGAAGAAATGGGGCGCAATTGCTTCTGTACGCCTCTTATTCTCTTCATTATTATGAATTTTTTGCACTTGATTGAGTTCTTAATTATCAAGTCTAGCTATCAGTTACACTGTAAATATGATACCTCATATCAAATCCGGTAGCATGGGAATTAATATTACCCACAACTTTCGAGACGGCAGTGCCGTGTCCCCTCGAACATTCCGGTGCTCGGCGCGATCGCCCTTGACAAAAATCCCACTCTTGGCATAACAATAAGGATAGAAATCTGTATAGCAGCGATCGCACACAATTGAAGAGCGATCGATCTACGGGTAATTTTGAAGTATTGGGTATTGCGATCGCTGACCGTCGCAACTCCTTCAGTCAATCAAGACCCGTTTACAAAGATCGAGTCCTTGAGTTAAGCATTGTTCTCGCCACTTGCGAGATATGGGTGCAAACATTTCTACCAACTGGTCTTTTGTCCATTCATAGCTCTGGTCTGACTTACCCCACCAGTAAGCACGATTCTCCGCCCGCAATGCCTTCAAGACTTGAATCGTTGAGTAAGTACCAAATTCTGCGGTTAGTAAATCATATCGACACTTTGGTAGAAGAGCTTGGCACCAAGTTTTTAATCCACCGCGAATTGGATATGATACACCTTCTGTACTGTGCGGTTCTATTTTTTCTGCTCCAAATATTTTAGCTAGTCTTGAACAAGATTCTGATGTTGCAGATGCGTCAAGCAAAAGCTTATATGTTCCCGAACGTCCTAAACCTGTGTGGAAATCAATATGCACTACCTCTGAAGCATTACCAATCCATTGGGGCAAATTGCTAGCTAGAATCTCTTGAGTTTTGGATGGAGCATGACCGCCAAAAAAAAGTCCCTTTGGAAAATCGTATTGTCCTACAGGAAAAGTGTTTTTCAAACTCGTCATTCCATATCTCAATATCAGCCAGATAGCTTGAAGGATATAAGGTTCAAATCTTGATGGAGGTACAGTTGGGTTGAGAAAAGAATTTAACTTAGGATAATCCTTTGGGCTGCCCTCAAAAACTTCTTCAGGTAATAAAAAGTTACGGTTTAAGTCTATGTTGTTTTCATTCCAACGTCGTCGCCATGCAAAACCATAAGGATTCAGAGCATGAATAAGTACAACTTTAATATCAGGTGACAAGGATGTGAGAAGTTGGTGCTTTTCTAACAAGGTAAGTTGGATTGCCGAGCCCAAAAAGCCTTCTACTCCATGCAAGCCACTAGAAATGACTACACATCGTCGTGGGTTTGAAGAACCACCGATCGCCACATCAATAGTTAATTCTTCACCAGTTGGACTAACCCGATCAATTGGATAGGCTGTCTGCTGATAACCCAAAGATGAAGATGCCGATCGAAATCGCTCTCGTGCAGTAATGTAGTTGGGTGAAAATGCTTCTGAATCGCTCATAAATCTTCGTTAAGCACCAGTAACTTTACAACTATGCCTCAAAAGATAACTCACACGGCATAACTATTAATTATATTGTAGTTGCAATGTAACACTTCGATCGACCTTGACAAATATCGCACTCTTCGCAGAACAATAACGCTAGAAATTAAGAGAGCGATCGACCCACTGGTAATTTTGAAGTATGGGGTATTGCGATCGGGAGCTAATGTTCCGGTTAAGAGGCTGCTAGCAACATTTGCATTCATACCACAAGCTTTCGTAAGTGCGCTTCTCCAACGCAATTGTTAGGTTTCCGGTGCTGCTCGATTGTTACGCACAGCATAACTCCAACCGCTATTTATATATCCTTTACTTTCTCTATTTTTACTTTGATCGCCTGCCTTTTTTGAAAAATCAATTAATAATTCATTTTTATCCTGCTCGATTGGTACTTCATAATACTCAGCGGCAAAACGATTCAGTAGCTTGTCATGTGTTAACAAAACTTTTTTTCTATCAATTGCTGTAGCCAATATTAAAATATCGTTAACTGTATTGCGAATATTAGCTTTACAGTTATGCTTAGATGTAAAGTTTGAAAACAAACTTAAACCCTCTTCTAATGCTGCTTTTGTCAGAGAGTAGCAATGGTAATCATTGTCTAAAATATACATCAACTTCTTTAAACGGTCTTTCTGTTTTTGTTTAGGGAAATGGGAGATGCTAAGTTTATATATTTCAGTTTTTTTTTGATTAATAATTTCGGAAATTGCTTCATTACCAAATTCTCGATAGGCTGGGAACTGATTGCCAAAATCAATAATTACCTGGTCGGTTCGATGCTCGCCCATTTTTGCACATTTAGCATCCCTAAAGTGATTGGGAATACTAAAACCGCCCCCTTCTTCATATAAGAGGTTGAAGAGATGAGAGTATCTAGCTGGATGAATAATATAGTAGTCAGGTTTTTTTGAGTCTTTAGGCTGGGTCTCTAAAAACTCGTTAGCCGTAATTGACGAAATTGCCCAACTTTTGCTGTGAATATCCTTGTCAATACCTTTGAATCGATATGAAAGTATTTGTGTATCAACCATCATATTCATAAGTCAGTTTTCTCCATAAAAGAGCGACGTAAATATTAATTATATTGCAGTTGCAACATTGAATATAGCCTATCATGCTCTTTTATGCTTTTTGAGGAGCGACAATACTGAAAATCACATCAGCGTTCATCTGTGTTTATCGGTTGAAATCTGCGGTTTAAAAAACCCACTCTAATCGATTTACTTCGATCCGGTATATAGAAAACCCCCAAACCATTTTTAAAATCAAGTTTGGGGGTTTTATTCCTAAATCCAGTTTAAATCACAACTTACTCGGCTCGATCGCCGGAGCACGCAGAGACAGAGTTTTATCCGCAGCAGCCTTAGCCACAAGCGACGGCACAGAATCGCGCAACTTAGCAGTCAACTGTATCGTAGTTGCATCGTAAACCTGAGTCAGCATCTTCGGATACAAACCGATACCGATAATCGGCACCAACAGCGAAGCAATGATAAACACTTCTCGCGGTTCCGCATCCACCAATTCCTCGTGTTCCGCCAATTCCTTATTCTCAGGCCCGTAGAAGATTTCGCGCAGCATCGACAGCAGATAGATCGGAGTCAAAATCACCCCGACAGCAGCTAGAAATACCACGCAAACCTTAAACACGGGATTGTAAGCATCGCTGGTTGCAAAACCCACAAACACCATCAATTCTGCTACAAAACCGCTCATTCCCGGCAATGCCAAAGAAGCCATAGAACAAGCAGTCCACATTGCAAAAACCTTACGCATTTTCTTCCCGACACCTCCCATTTCGTCGAGCATGAGCGTGTGAGTGCGATCGTAAGTGCATCCTACCATGAAGAACAAACTCGCCCCGATTAAACCGTGGGAAACCATTTGCAGCATTGCACCGCTAATTCCCAAATCGGTAAACGAAGCTATCCCAATCAGCACAAACCCCATGTGCGAAATTGAAGAATAAGCAATTTTCCGCTTCAAATTGCGCTGAGCAAAAGAAGTTAAGGCAGCGTAAACAATGTTTACCACACCCAAAATTACCAAGATGGGTGCGAAGACAGCGTGAGCATCGGGGAGCATTCCCGCATTCATCCGCAGCAAAGCGTAGCCGCCCATTTTGAGGAGAATTCCTGCTAGCAACATGTGGGCGGGTGCGGTTGCTTCGCCGTGAGCGTCAGGGAGCCAAGTGTGCAGTGGAAAAATTGGCAGCTTGACGCCGTAAGCTATTAAGAAACCTGTGTACAGTAGCAATTGTATATTGGTGCTGTAATCTTTAGCTGCGATCGCCCGCATATCGAAAGTCACAGTATCGCCGTAAAACGCCATCGTCAGCCCGCCCAGCAAAATAAACAGCGAACCGCCTGCGGTGTATAAGATAAACTTAGTTGCTGCGTAGAGGCGCTTCTTGCCGCCCCAGATTGACAAAATCAGGTAAATCGGGACTAATTCCAGTTCCCAAACCAGGAAAAAGAGCAGCATATCCTGCACGGCAAAAACTGCGATTTGGCCGCCGTACATTACCAACATCAAAAAGTAAAAAAGCTTCGGTTTAAATGTGACCGGCCAAGCTGCTAAAGTAGCCAGCGTAGTAATAAAACCTGTCAGCAAAATCAGGGGCATCGATAAACCGTCAGCACCCACCGACCACTTCAAATCGAGTTGCTGCACCCAAGTATAGCTTTCTACCAGTTGCAAATCTGGATTGCTGAAGTCGTAATGAGTGTAAAAAGCGTAAACAAGTAGGGCAAAATCGATCAAACCCACAATTAGGGCATACCACCGCACCGTCTTGCCATCCTTATCGGGAATTAAAGGAATCAGCAAGGACGCAGCAATGGGAAACAGAATTGTTGTTGTTAACCAAGGAAAGTTAGCTGTATCCATTGCGTTTTAAAATGAGCCGTCAGTTATTAGGTTTAAACACCTTTTTGCAATTTTAGCCTAAATTTTATACTTTCTTTATACGAAACAAATTTTTTTGCTATTATTTGGACAAATTATGCGATCGCAACAGTTAAGTTTAATCAAAGATTTATTTCTATTTGCTAATTGTCTAGGGTGAGTTATTGAGCTAATACCATTTCTTGAAATATCTCCTAGTGGGATAGGCCACCGTGCTCATTGGTGTCAACTTAAGACTGAAGCCCATAATAAATGTCGCTTTTTGTCGAGTCTCGATCCCCCTAAATTCCCCTGGTTGTTGGGGAGTAGGGGTTGACTTTGAGTGCTTCCAGTTCCCCCCTTATTAAGGGGGGATCGAGGCCTCATCGTCAGACAGCAGACCGGTACTAACTTTTACCTTAAGTTGACACTAAAAGACACTCCCGTTTCCCTACAGATTTAACCGACTCCAGAAACGATCGCAAAACCCAGAACTGCGACAAACACAATCAGGGCATAAAATTGAGCGCGACCGCTCTCAAAGTATTTCAAACCTTCGCCGCTAATCAGCGTGACCAAACCGGTCAGGTTGACTACACCATCTACGACGCGCAAATCAACTTCCATGACTTGCCGCGCCAAACGGCGGCTGCCTTTGACGAAAAGAAATTCGTTGATATCGTCGAGATACCACTTGTTGAGGGAGAACTCGTAAAGCGGTTTGATTTTTTGGGCGATCGCACTGGCGTCAATTTTACGGCTCAAATACATCAGAGAAGCCAAAGTAATGCCCAGCAAAGCAATACCTACAGAGCTGCCGCCCATGATGAGAAATTCCGTCAAATTGAACTCAGCAGCGTGTTCCAAAACTTCTTCGAGAGACTCGCCTGGAGCGCGAACAAACTGCTCGAAATAATTGGCAAACGGCGTACCGACAAAACCGATAAACACAGAAGGTACTGCCAGCAACACTAACGGCAGAGCCATTGTCAGAGGAGATTCGTGAGGCAAATGGTCGTGTTCGCCGTGACTGTCGCCAGTTGATGCCAATTCCTTAACGTTCATCGCTCCCGGGCCGAAAACAATCCCGGGTTGCAGGAGTTGCCGCTTGATGGCGCTGTCATTGCCCCGGAATTCGCCCTCAAAGGTGCTGAAATACATCCGGAACATATAAAACGCGGTCATCCCGGCCGTCAGCCAGCTAACAGCCCACAAAGCGGGATTTGCTGCGAAGGCGCTGGCGAGGATTTCGTCTTTTGACCAAAAACCAGCAAACGGCGGAATTCCGCAGATTGCCAAATTTCCGATTAAAAAGCAAGAAGCGGTAATCGGCATATATTTCCGCAAGCCGCCCATGACTCGCATATCTTGAGCGAGTGCGGGGTTGTGGCCTACAACTGCTTCCATCCCGTGAATCACTGAACCAGAACACAGGAACAGCATCGCTTTGAAATAAGCGTGTGTCATCAAGTGGAAAAGTCCGGCACTGTAAGCGCCGACGCCCATTGCCATCACCATGTAGCCGAGTTGAGAGATTGTGGAGTAGGCTAGGCCTTTTTTGATGTCATTTTGGGTAATCGCGATCGAAGCACCCAGAAATGCCGTAAAACAGCCGGTGCAGGCGATCAAATTCATGACGGCCGGCAGCCCTTCAAACACCGGGTACATCCGAGCGATCAGGAAGACGCCGGCTGCTACCATCGTCGCGGCGTGGATCAGGGCTGAAATCGGTGTCGGGCCTTCCATTGCGTCTGGCAGCCAAACGTGGAGGGGGAATTGAGCGGATTTGGCGGCCGGCCCCAAAAATATGAGGACGCCGAAGATTGTCGCCAGAGTTGCCGAAAGGGCACCGGATTCGACTAAGGAGTGCAGGCGTTCGCCCATCACGCTAAATTCAAAGCTGCCGGTGGCCCAGTAAATGCCGAGGATGCCCAGCAGCAGGCCGAAGTCGCCGACGCGGTTGGTGACAAAAGCTTTTTGGCAAGCGTCAGCAGCGGGTTTGCGATCGTACCAAAATCCGACTAGCAGGTACGAACACATACCTACCAGTTCCCAAAAAATGTAAATCTGAACGATGTTCGGGCTGACTACGAGACCCAACATCGAGGCGCTGAAGATGCTGAGGTAGGCGTAAAAACGCACGTACCCGTCATCGTGAGCCATGTAGCCGTCGGTGTAAATCATCACCAAAAAGGCGACCGTGGTTACGATCGCCAGCATTACCGCCGTCAGCGGGTCGATAATATAGCCCATATTCAGCGAGAAGTCGCCTGCAGAAGCCCACTGAATAGTGCGGGTGTAGGGTGCGTGGCCCTGTAGTTGACTCCACAGCAATGCGAAAGAGAGTACCATTGACCCTCCGAGGGCGGAGACGATGAAGATCGCATTCGCTTGTCGGAGTTTGTTGGTTGCCTGGTTAAAGGTGATTAAGCCTAGACCTACTAGCATTGCGCCTGCCAGCGGCAGGACTGGAATCAGCCAAGCGTATTGATAAAGCAGTTCCATGACTGATAGGTAGTTTAAAGTTTCTACTAGATATTGCCAAAACTGTAAACAATTGTGACACACGCCTGCGCGACTGGGCAGAAATACTTGTTGTAATTCTCAAGCATTGTCGATCGACAATGCTTGAGACCTACTGCATATTTTCCCGATCGAGCCGGTCGATCTAGTTCCCCTTAAATTTCTACCAAAATATAGATTGACAAATCCAGACTGTCTTGGACGGACAGGAATCAAGAAACCGGTTTTTTTAACCTATACTCTCGCGCTGCACACTATATTTTTGTAAAAAACTGTTTTTGCGTTCAGGACTGCGAGATTTGGCCCTGGTGGTGGCCGATCGACAAATCAGGAATTGCTTCTGCTTTCTACCTAAAAGCCGAATAACTTGCAGCCGTTACCTGTTAACTGCTTCCGGTTGCAGGCGTTGAGTTCGGGAAGAAAGTTGAGTCACCAGCATCCAGGAATCGAGAGTCCGCCGCAGTTCCTCGCGTCCTTGGTAGTCTTCCAATCTAAATCGAACTTTATCGCCTTCAAACAAAATCAGTGTGGGCAGACTTGTCAGCCGATAAGTGTGGGCCAACTTGAAACATTGATCGGCATTTACCCCAACCAGCTTGACTTTTTCTGCCCACTGTGCCTCAAAAGTCTTAAGCGTGGGGTCGATCGCGCGGCACAAACCGCACCAAGGAGCTGAAAAGTGAACTAAAACGGGGGTAGAGGCTTGAAACACCTCTTGTGCAAAAGTGCGTTCGCTAACCGACAACACCATGATCCCTCAAAATTTAATAATTTTTTTTCTATCCTAGGGATCATGCTACCAGTATATGTTCTTAGTTACACGCATCAAAAAAGGATGAATTTCCCACAGCAGGCCCGTAAAAATGACTACACCTACGTAGGAAGGGCGCAAAAACTCAAGCAAATCAAGGGTTTGACGCTTTTGTAGGATTGCCAAAAATGGAATTATTGAGGTTCGAGATTTGATGGTTTCAAAGGATTCTCCAAAACGATCTTGAAGTCGTCTGTCGCCGTGCCACACTCCGAACAGGTGGTGAAGTACCAAACCGATGGAAGTGACGAGGGTAAAGCTAGTGCCAATCCACAGGGTGTGGGCAATGCACCAAATCACCTGCCCCACCATTTGCGGGTGACGGGTGATGCGAATGATGCCAGTTTCGTAGAGGTGAACTTGGGGCTTTTGGACGGCGGCAATTTCTAGGAGGTTGAAAGTTGCTGGGTACAGAAACAGGAAGGAAATTGCCGAAAGTATCCAAACTGCGGGTTTAACTCCGGGTACTCCCTGTACTTGCCAAAGCTGCAGGCCGTCGTAGCGGTGGTTGAAAAAGTAGACAATCAGAATGACGGCTAGCGGCAAACTGACAAGGGCAAACAAAACGCGGTAAAGTCTGGGCCCGATCAGCTTTTCACCTCGGGGCCGGAGGGCTGCTAAACCGCTGTGGGCGATCGCAAAAACCAGTAACAGGCCCAGAATAACTAAGTGGGAGTCCAGCGTCAAATCGATCGTCATTGCAAATATTAAGAAAAGTTATTGATTCTCGGCCAATTTGTGTCACAAAGTATCTATGGGAGCATTCAGCGGTTATGAGTCAGTTAACTGTTCACTGTTGGCTGTTGACTGTTGACTGTTCGCTGTTCGCTGTTGACTGTTCGCTGTTGACTGTTCGCTGTTTGCTGTTCGCTGCCTACAGTCAACCGTCAACCGTCAACTGACAACTGACAACTGACAACTGACAATTTAGATATATGTCTGACCTTCCTTTCACTTTAGACCAGTTACGCATTCTCAAGGCGATCGCCTCTGAAGGAAGCTTCAAACGCGCCGCGGACAGCCTCTATGTATCCCAGCCAGCAGTTAGCTTGCAGGTGCAAAACTTAGAGAGACAGTTGGACGTGCCGCTGTTTGACCGGGGGGGGCGGCGGGCGCAACTTACCGAAGCCGGACACCTGCTGCTGAGTTACGGCGAGAAAATTTTATCGCTTTGCCAGGAAACTTGTCGAGCTCTGGAAGACTTGCAAAATCTCCAAGGCGGTACTTTGATCGTCGGGGCTTCTCAAACAACCGGGACGTATTTGCTGCCCCGGATGATCGGGATGTTTCGGCAAAAGTACCCGGATGTAGCAGTACAGCTTCACGTTCACTCGACCCGCCGCACGGCGTGGAGTGTGGCCAACGGGCAAATCGATTTGGCAATTGTTGGCGGAGAAATTCCTACCGAACTTGTAGAAGCTTTAGAAATTGTTCCTTACGCTGAGGACGAACTGGCTTTGATTCTCCCTCCATCTCACCCGATGGTAGAACAAGAAACTATCCAAAAAGAAGACCTTTACAAATTGCAGTTTATATCCCTCGATTCGCAGTCTACTATCCGCAAAGTAATCGATCAGGTACTGACTCGCTGCGGCATTGACACGCGCCGCTTGAAAATCGAGATGGAACTAAATTCGATCGAAGCAATTAAAAATGCCGTTCAGTCGGGACTGGGAGCTGCTTTTGTCTCGGTTTCGGCGATCGAAAAAGAGTTGCTCATGGGTGTTTTGCACAAATCTCAAATGGATGAAGTTGTAGTAACTCGGATTTTGTCGCTAATTTACAACCCCAACCGCTACCGTTCTAAAGCAGCAGAGGCTTTCAGCAATGAAATTTTGCCTTCCTTTGCTACTTATTCCACCATTATGGAGAAGAAAGAACCTCCGGCGCTCGATTTGGGATTCATAGAAATAGCAACTCCCAACTCGGCGGGAAATTAATCTATTAGGTCGCCAGTTGTTAGCAGTTCGCGGTTAGTTGAGAAATTGGAATCTGATTTAACAATCGCTTTTTCTTCCCTCTTCCCTCTTCCCTCTTCCCTCTTCCCTCTTCCCTCTTCCCTCTTCCCTCTTCCCTCTTCCCTCTTCCCTCTTCCC
>NZ_JAUBSX010000032.1:55251-78696 GCF_036704885.1 Microcoleus sp. F4-D5
TCTTCTTAGCAAACAAAAATGGAAGTTTACTGCACCCGCCCGGGCTGCCCGCGCCCTCAAAATTATTTTTCCGACCTCGATGACAGTTCGCTGCTGAAAACGGTGCAGCAAAAATTTTGCACGACTTGCGGGATGCCCCTGATTTTGAGCGGGCGCTATTTGCCCGTGAGGTTGTTGGGTCAAGGCGGTTTTGGGGCGGCATTTTTGGCTAGAGATCGTTATACTCCGGCGATGCGGCAGTGCGTTGCTAAACTTTTGCAGCCGTCGGCAAGTCTGACTCCGGCACAGCTAAAAATCGCTCAAACTCTGTTTGAACGGGAAGCGGCGGTGCTGGAAGAACTGGGCAACGAACATTCGCAAATTCCGAGTTTGCTGGCTTTTTTTGAGCTGACTGTTCCGAGTTTGCAGCCGGGAAAAAACGATCAGTTGTTCTATTTGGTTCAAGAATTTATTGACGGTCAAAATTTGGAGGATGAACTAGCTGTTAAAGGCAAGTTGTCGGAGACCCAGACGGTGGAGGTGTTGCGGGAAATTTTGAAGGTTCTCGATTTTGTGCACTCTCGCGGTTCGATTCACCGGGATATTAAACCTGCTAATATTATGCGGGGGAAAAACGGTCGGCTTTATTTATTAGATTTTGGGGCGGTTAAACAAGTAACACAAAGTGTTGGGAGTGCAAAAGCTTCGACTGGGATTTATTCTTTGGGTTACGCTCCGCCAGAACAGATGAGCGGCCAAGAAGTTTATCCGGCAACGGATTTGTATGCTTTGGGTGTGACTTGCATTACTTTGCTCAGCGGTTTGCAGCCGGCGGAGTTGTTTGATAGTTACAGAAATGAGTGGAATTGGCATTCGCGGGTGCAGGTAAGTTCGCGTTTGGCTCACGTTCTCGATCGAATGTTATTATCAGCTCCCAGCCAGCGCTTTCAATCGGCAGCGGAGGTGGAAGCGGCTCTAAAATACAATTCTCAACAGCCTGCGAGGGTCGTGACACCGCCGACAGTCAGGACTCCGACTCCCCTACCGACTCAGCAGCTACCACCGACTCAGCAGCCTCCTGTGCCTGTTCCTGCAACTCCTCCGTCTGGCCTGCAACCTTCGCCGAGAAGGGCTTTTTCTATTTGGGAGGTTTTGGGAGGGGCGGCGTTTACGGGTTTTGAGGGTGGGTTGCTGGCGATCGCCCTGAGGAGTTTACCGCTTTCTCCGAGTGTTGGTATCGGATTGTTGGGTACGATCGTGGCGGGTTTGATTTACGGGCAGTACCGCAGGGCGATCGAACAAACTGAGATGTTGATTATTGGTGCAGGTACTCTGGCTTTGCTGTGGTTTTTCCCGGCTTTGCAGACGGCGGCAGTTGCGATTTATCCTAATTCTCCAATTACTGGCGTGTTTTTTGTGGGATGGTTGGGTGCTTTGGGGGCGATCGCTGCAACAGCTATTTTTCGGTTGATTTATAAGTTGCTTTATCATATTTTTTAAGCAGCTACTTAATGACTGATAACCACATTCCTGGACTCACTACTGCTATTATGTAGCGTGCGCCGGGCAGCGCGCCTTACCGCTATTATTTAAGTTTTGGAGAAATGACTAATGACTAATGACTAATGACTAATGACTAATGACTAATGACTAATGACTAATGACCAATGGCTTTCTTCAGTCTTGCTGGGTGGTAAACTGGCGGGCACCGATTAAAGAAAAGGCGATCGCAGCTACTAACAAAATCGGTATGCTGTACCAAGGAAACTTTGCTATATCGTAAGCAGCGGCTCTCAATCCAATGCTTGCATAAGTCAGCGGCAACAGATAAACTATTCCTTTTAGGGCTACCGGCAGCGTTGTGGGGTCGAAAAATGTTGCTCCTAAAAATGACATCGGAGTTATCAGAAAATTGTTGTACAATCCGACTGATTCGATAGATTTTACGGTTAAACCTACTATCACTCCCATGCCCGCAAATACAGCAGAGTTGAGAATTATTACTAACAAAAATAGTGGATTCAGAAAGACGAGCTTTTGAGTAAACAAAACTGCCACTAAAATTACCGAAACAGAAGTCAGCATTCCCCGCAATATTCCTGCTAGCATTTTGCCCGCGTGCAAAGCGATCGGGTGTACTGGCAGCAACAGCAATTCCTCAAATGTTTTAGTATAAAGGCGTTCGCCGCAAATCGAAAATACTGTGCCGGTAAAACTTACAGTCATTGATGAAAGTGCTACCATTCCCGGCAGCATAAATTCTAGATAATTCCCGCCAATTGCAGGTTTAGGCAAGGAACTTCCCAACCCGAAACCAAAAGCTAAAATGTAAATTATTGGAGATACTAAACCAGCGGCGGCAACTGGCACGATTCTGACTCGCAAATCTAACCATTCTCCCCAAAACACGGTGATTGTGTCTGTTAATATAGTTGTCAGCAATGTTTTTTTCATGATTTGGTACTACTGTCTCCCTATAGCGGTACAGCTATTAATGTATTAAATCTTGTACGTTAGTTAATAAGGGTAATGCGTGCACTGCCTACCTACACATAATTAATTTATTAAATTGCGTGCGTTAGTTAAAATTGTAAAGTTAAAATGCCAAATAATCAAGGCTGCTGCACTGTTCTATTTTCGTTTCACTTAAAGGCAATTTACCTAATTCTACTTTTTCCTGTTGTCTGTTCAACCAAATTGCTTTTAATCCAGCGGCTTTAGCGCCGCAATAATCTGCTTTGAAGCTGTCGCCGATATGCAACACATTCTCGGCAATACAGTTGTGCTTTTGCAAAGCAGCGGTAAAAATTTGAGAGTCGGGTTTTGCTGCACCAACTTGGGTAGAAATTGTCACTGATGTGAAATATTCGGCTAAATTTAGTGCTTTTAATACTGCATAAATTCTGGAATCGAAATTCGATACTACTGCTAATTCAATTCCTTGTTGCTGCCACTTATTTAAGGCTGGGAATACTTCGGGATAGACGAACCAAGGTTCGGCGCTGGCAAAATGAGCGTAGAGTTGGTCAAAGAAATTAGGAAAATCGGAAAATTGGTGATAAACACCTGCTATCTGGAAGGCTTTAGCGCAAACTGTTTGCCACCATTCAAATTCTAACTGGGGAATTTTTGCTAATTCTATCCCTGGAAATGCCATAGGACTTGCTGAAGCAAAGCTTTGGGAAAATGCTGCATTTAACTCTTGACTGTTAACTGTTACTCCAAAACTATTGGCTAATTGTCGGTAAACTTCGCCGACGCTGCCGCGAACGTCAAACAGTGTACCGGCGGCATCTAAAAAAATAATTTTGGTCATTGTCAGTTGTTAGTTGTTGGCGGATTTATCACACCGGAATGATTGGCAATATTGCCTGCAGGTTCAAATCGACCGCCTAAATATTTGGCGAGGAATTCTTCGGCGATCGCATAAAAGTGCAGGCGATTTTCCGGCCGCGCAAATCCGTGTCCTTCGTCTGTATACAGCACGTATTCTACAGGTTTGCCGGCTTGCTTCATGGCATTGACAATTTGCTCGCTTTCTGCTAATTTAACTCGCGGGTCGTTGGCACCTTGGGCGATGAGTAAAGGTTTCTGAATTCGATCGACAAAATATAAAGGCGAGATCGATTTCAAAAACTCTGGTTCTGTTTCCAAATTGCCCACGCGGTGATACAGACTTGCTTTTCTCGGTTCCCAGTAAGGGGGAATAGTTTGCAGCAGCGTAATCAAATTGCTTGGCCCGACAATATCGACGGCGCAGGCAAAAACATCGGGACTAAAAGTCAATCCCACTAAGGCGGCATAACCACCGTAGGAACCGCCCATAATCGCAATTTTATCGGGTTGGGAAATTCCTGTTTCTATAAGCCAATTCACCCCATCTAGCAAGTCGTCGTGCATCTTAGCGGCCCATTCGCGATTGCCGGCATTGAGAAAGGCTTTGCCGTAGCCGGTGGAACCGCGAAAATTAATTTGCAAAACGGCGTAACCTCGGTTTGCCAGCCATTGGGCTTGTGGATTGTAACCCCAGGTATCGCGCGACCAGGGACCGCCGTGTACTAGCAAGACTGTAGCTACGGGTGTGGCGACGCCGACAGGTTTTGTTAGGTAGCCGTGAATGGTTAAACCATCTCTTGCGGTGTAAGAAATGGGTTCCATTGATGATAGCGGTAGTCCTTCGAGTTTGGGTTGGTTGCTGAACAGGAAGGTGCAGGTTTTGGAGGCGCGATCGTACGCATAGTAGTAAACTGGGCCGTCGTCTGTCATGTAAGCGACTAGCCAACTGGTATCGGCGAGGTTGCGGCTGGTGATGGAGAATTCGCCGGGGCCCAATTTGCCGATCGCCTCAAAATCCTCTGCTATGCTTTGGTCTAAAATCTGCCACTCTTGCTTGTCCTTGTAGAAGGAAACCGCCTGAATCTCTCGCTTGGTCGGGTGTATCAAAATATTGCTGACATCGTATTCTGGGTCAGAGGCGAGATCGGTTTCTTGTTTGGTTTCTAAGTCTAATGCGATCAAACGTTCGGCGTTAGCATCGTGATTGCCCGTGATGTAAAGAATTTTGCCGTTTTCTGAGAACATGACGGCACCGCCTTCGTCGTCGGGGCCCCAGGTTCGCAGGCTTTCCCAAGACTTGTCCGCAGTTTCCCGAAACACCAATTCTGAACCGCCGTCGGCAGTTGTGGCTGTGGCGGCCCGCACTTGGAATTGGTCGTCAGCAGTCCAACCGACGATGTTACCTGGGTTGTCGGTGTCAAATTCAACGGCACCATTTTTGAGGTTGATGCGGTAAACGTCGTGTTTGCTGCGATCGCGGATGTTCATTCCCACTAATATTTCATTGGGGAAGTTGCGGTCAAAGGCGATCGGCTGAGCTTGAACGCCTTGAAATGGTGTCAAGTCGCGAACCAGATTTGAGTGGATATTGACTGAGAATAAATGCCAGTTTTCATCACCCTCGGCATCTTGGAGGTAAATTAATTCTTCGCCGCTGTAAGTCCAGAAAAAGAGGCGGATGCCTCGTTTTTTATCTGCTGTCAGTTGGCGATCGTCTGCTTGACCGACGGTACGCAACTTCACTTGCAATACGTTGTGTTCGTCGGGTGCAATGTAGGCGAGATACTTGCCGTCGGGTGAAAGTCGGGGGCTAGTTTTTTCGGGGTTTCCGAACAGAATTTCTCGCTCGATTAGGGGGGGAAGTTCTGTTTTTTGCTGTTGAGTTGTAGGAGTTTGCATTGTCTATTTTCCCTAAGATTTTCTCTAGGAACGGGCATCTTGCCCGTTCCACAAGAATATTGAATTTTTGTGCAACGGTCCGAAAAGCCTGTTGCCGATCTATTTGAAAAAGCATCGATTAGCTTTTAAGCAACTCTTGAATCGGCTTGCTAATCCAATTGAAACCAACTTTTAATTGATGGTCAAATGTTGGCATCCGATAGAGATAAGCTAAGCGGCGAGCAATGTGTGCTAGTTGTCCGTCGAGTTTAATTCCTAAACCGGCTAGGGTGGCGTTGTCTATTCCTAATGTCATCATTTCTCCTAGCGGCTGATAGCGGAAAGGAAGCAATGGGCGGCCGGTGAGGGAGGCCCAAATGTTCCAGGCGGTGTAGTCAGCTTGCTGGAAGGCTGTTTGGGCTGTTGCGGGGACTTTTTGACCAGTTGCATCGTGACATTCAGCTAGGTCTCCCAAGGCAAATATATCTGGATGGTCGATAATTTGCATTTGGGAATTGACTGTTAATTGACCGCGGCGGTTTTGTTTGAGGGGTAGCGATCGCACTGCTTGACTAACTTGAGTTCCTACTGTCCACAATACTATGTCTACGGGGAGAACATCTACTTGTCCTTTGTAAAGTAAGGATATTGTGTCCGATCCGATCGCCTCTACTTCTGTTTCTAAGTCGATCCACACTTGCCGTTTTTCTAAAGCTTTGCTGGCGGCTTCGCGGTTAAACTCCGGCGATGTCCGCAGAATCCTGTCGCCTTGCTCGACTAACCGCACGCGACCTTTCTCTCCGAGTCGATCGGCTAATTTACAAGCTAATTCTACTCCCGAATAACCGGCCCCGACGATCGCCACCCGAATTTTATCGGTATTGCTGGCTTCTAAAAACCGCAGTCTTTCTTCTAAGCGGTAGGCGTCGTCGAGGGTGCGAAACGAGTAAGCGTATTCAACCGCACCCTTGACCATATCTAGGGGAGTTTCGCCGCCTAAAGCTAAAACCAGGCGATCGCACGGAATTTCTGGCCCGTCGTGCAACTGCACTCGCTTTTCCTCCAAATCGATCCCGGAGACAGTACCTTGACAAAAGCGCACACCTGTGTTTTGCAAGAGTTCTGCAAACGGCGGGGCAATTTCCCAGGTTTGGAGTTCGCCGGTCAGCAGTTCGTACAGCAGGGGAACGAACAAAAATCGATCGCGGCGGTCAACTAGAACAATTTCGGGTTTTTCGGTTGTGGAGAAGGGTAACTGACTCAAGCGCAGGGCTGTGTAGAGTCCGCCGAAGCCTCCGCCGAGAATGCAAATCCGGGATTGTTGTTGAGTCATGATGTTTTGTTTGAGGGGCTCACGGTAGCAAGGCAACTTATCTTATTGTAACGAGACGGGGAGTGGGAGAGGGGGAGAGACGGGGAGTCGGAGAGTCGGAGATTCGGAAAATTTTCCCTCGAACCTCCAACCTCCACATCCCTGGGTTAAATTCGTTGAATACATTAAAACTGTTACAGAATCCGTTGCCGAACTTCCCTCTTCCCTCTACATCTCTAGCTTTGATTAGCTCTACCTATTAGCCGCCATCAAATTTTCTGAATGTTCGGAGAACTAATTTTGTACTATATTAATTGATAGCGCATAATTATGCAAATTAAATTCACTTTTTATACGGTCATCTACTCTAACACTTGCCACCGCACTCACAAGTGAAAAAATCATGCAAATTTCCTCCAATTCTTCTAAAGTTAAGAACGGCGATCGCAATAACGGAGACGGCCCATGTTTGTTAAATAGCGAAGAACGATATAAAAATTTAGTAGCCAATATTCCCGGTGCTGTCTACCGCTGTACCTGCGACTTTACGGGCGAGGGGAGATTAACACGGACAATGGCATTTTTGAGCGATGCCGTTCAAGAAATATCAGGCTATCCATCTTCTGATTTTATCAACGATCGCGTCCGTTCTTTTGCCAGCATTATCCATCCTCAAGACCGCAAAAATGTGGATGCTACTGTCAAAAAAAGTGTAGCAACCAGAACTCCGTACATCCTTGAATACCGGATTGTCAGGGCTGACGGCGAAATTAGCTGGGTGTACGAAAAAGGCAAAGCTGTTTGCTGCGAGGCGGACGATGCTAGAGGAAAACAAGAGGAACAAGGGGAAATTGAGGGCTTTTTGTCGGCTGTTGTTTCGCCGGTTTCGCCTGTGGCAAATTCTCTGTCTCTGGTTGTTTATCTCGACGGAGTGATTTTGGATATTACTGAACGAAAGCGAGCTGAGGAAAACCTGCGAAACACTCAAGATTTTCTGAATGCGGTACTGCAAAATCTGCCGATTAGCGTCTTTATTAAAGATGCTGTAGAGCAAAAATTTATTTATTGGAATACTGCTAGCGAAGAATTGTTTGGCTATTCCAGCGAGGAAGTTATCTTAAACAATCCCGCTGATTTTTTGGAGTCAGAGCAGGCAAATTACTTGAAAGCACAAGATTTAGAAGTGTTGGCAACGAGAAAAGGTATTGATTTGCCAGAAGAAACTATCCAACTTCCGCGCCGGGGAAAGCGGATTTTGCACACTAAAAAAGTTCCTTTGTTTGACGATTCGGGCGCGCCTAAGTACATTCTGGGTATTGCTGAAGATATTACGGAAAGCAAAAAAACTGAAACAGAATTGTCGCGGTTGGCTATTGTGGCTCAAAAAACGCAAAATGGTGTGATTATTACTGATGCTCAAGGCTGCATTGAATGGGTAAATGAAGGATTTACTCGGATTAGCGGTTACGTGCTGGCAGAAATGCAGGGAAAAAAACCGGGTGATGTACTGCAAGGCCCTCAAACAGACCCGCTAAGTATTGCTCAACTGCGATCGGCTTTGGCTGCGGGGGTGCCGTTTAATCAGGAAATTTACAATTACAAAAAGGATGGAAGGGGTTATTGGGTGGCACTTTCGATCGCGCCTATTTATCAAGAAACGGGGGAACTCGAAGGTTTTATTGCGGTGCAAACTGATATTACCGATCGCAAGCAAGCAGAGCAAACACTGAGGGAGAGGGAGAATTATTACCGCTGCATTGTCGAGACGGCTTCTGAGGGCGTTTGGATGTTTGACAGCGAAAGTATCACGACTTTTACTAACTCTCGGATGGCCGAAATGCTGGGGTATACTGTGGAGGAAATGCTGGGGCGATCGCTGTTTGAGTTTATCGACTGCGACTGTATAAAAATAGCTGAAATTTACGTGCAGCGCAGGCGGCAAGGCATTCGCGAACGCCACGATTTTAAGTTTACTCGCAAAGACGGATCTCACTTGTGGGCGATCGTGTCGGCGACGCCGATGTTCGACAGTGAGGGCGAATTTTCAGGTGTTTTGCGGATGATTACCGATATTAGCGATCGCAAACAAGCCGAAGCAGAATTGCGCCAAACTCTCAAAGAGTTGGAATTTGAAAAATTTGCTTTGGATCAATCGGCGATTGTCTCGAATACCGACGAATTCGGAGCCATTACCTATGTCAACGATCAATTTTGCGAACTATTTAAATATTCCCGAGAAGAACTGATCGGCAAAACCCACAGACTTGTTAATTCTGGTTATCACCCAGCCGACTTTTTCAAGCAGCTTTGGTCAACCATCCGCCAGGGAAAGGTTTGGCGGGGAGAAATGAAAAATCAAGCTAAAGACGGTACATTATTCTGGTTGGATACTACGATTGTACCTTGCTTAAATACCAGCGGAGAACCCCATCAATATGTAGCAATTCGCAAAGATATTACCAAGCGAAAACACGCCGAAGAAGCGGTGCAGCTTTCCGAAAGTCAACTGAGGACTAAAAATCAAGAATTGGCGAAGGCCTTGCGGGACGTGCATAAAACTCAAAGCATGATGGTTCAAAATGAAAAAATGGTAAGTTTGGGGCAATTAGTCGCTGGAGTTGCTCACGAAATCAACAATCCGGTTAGCTTTATTTACGGCAATGTCATGCACGCTGACGATTACTTTAAAGACTTGCTAAAAATGCTGCAACTTTACCAGCAGGAATACCCGCACCCCACACCGGCAATTCAACAAGAGATAAATCATGGTGATTTTAATTTTCTGCTCCAAGATTTGCCGAAACTGTTAAATTCGATGAAAATGGGAGCCGAGCGAATTCGCCAAATTGTGCTGTCACTGAAGAATTTCTCGCGCTTGGATGAAGCGGAACAAAAACAGGTTGACATTCACGAAGGGATTGAAAGCACTTTGTTGATTTTGCAACACAGGTTGAAAGAAACCGCAGGGCATCCTAAAATTGTGCTGCTCAAAGAGTTCGGTAATTTGCCGCGCGTACAGTGTTATGCGGGACAGTTGAATCAGGTTTTTATGAATATTATCGCCAATGCAATTGATGCTTTGGAAGAGGCAATGGAAACCGGAAAGTGGGCTGAGGGGGAACAATCACCTATTCCTTCTTGTCCTTCGCCTACGCTGCGGATTTGTACGGATGTAAAGTACGAACAGGATGCTTTGATGCAGGGAGATAGCGGTATTTCTAATGCTGCGATGCGGCATCCTTCTCATATTGTGATTCGGATTGCTGACAACGGCCCGGGGATTCCGATAGATGTTCGCGAAAGGTTGTTCGATCCGTTTTTTACTACGAAAGAACCGGGTAAAGGTACTGGTTTGGGGCTGTCGATCAGCTATCAAATTGTGGTGGAAAAGCACGGCGGGCAGCTTCAATGCCATTCCGCACCGGGTCAAGGCACGGAATTTGCGATCGAGATTCCTGTAAGGAAAAGAGTTAGTTAGTCAGGTGAATTTTGCACCTGACAGTTAGCTAATTAGGTGCAAATGCTGGAATAGTTAGTGAAGGAATTAGGAAGTTATCCCATGAATTACAACGTAATTTACGACGGTAATTGCAATCTCTGCGTTACCTTGGTGCAGTTACTAGAAAACTTAGATAAAGGCAAAAATTTTGAGTATATTTCGATGCAAGATTTAGAGCAATTAAAGCGCTTTGGGATAACTTCTGGTGACTGCGAAATGGGGATGATTTTGATAGATGCGGAGAATCCAGAACGCCGCTGGCAAGGCAGCGATGCGGCGGAGGAAATCGGACGGATATTGCCTGCTGGCGAGGTGTTTGTGGCTGCTTACCGGGCAATGCCGGGGATGAAGTGGATGGGCGATCGCGTTTACGAACAAGTCCGCGACAACCGCTATACTTTATTTGGCAAGCGATCGACTACTTACAAATCTGTTTATCCAGTTGGCTGTAGGTCGATCGACAATTGCGATAGTTTGAAATAACTCACACTCAAGCAACATTGTCAAGAACAGGCTTTCCGGCCTGTTCCATAAAAATTACAATTTATTGTGGGCCGTTGCTCCGACGCCGCCTCTAAACGGATTATTAGAAATGGTGCCAAATCGTTGATATCAATTCACTTAGGATGTGCCGTCCAATCCCTGCTACAATCCCTGGAACTTAACTATTAAACAAACCGAATATCTCGCGGCAAAAGTGTTTGAGCTTTTCGGCAGACTCCGCAGCGGGTTCGGTTGCACCGACAAAACCCCAATTGTCAACGGTGGAAAAGCGCCACTGCTGACCAGTATGATCGTAACCGGCTGCCTCAACCCCGATCGCCCGCCGATATCCTTCCACCGGATCTTGGTAAAATCGGATTTGAATCAAGATGCTGCGGCTTTGCAACAAGCGGCTTCTACCGGGAAAATGGAAGCCAATGTCGATCGAATCTGGATCGACAAGTTCTCTGGTATCCTCATCATTCATCCAAGGTTTCAAATCAACTTTTGCATCCGGGAATTCGGACTTGAATAAATTAACCACCGCAGCAATTTTGCTGGCAACTTCTATATTTCTGGCTTGTTCGGCAGCGTTCACTCGAAAAACTCCTATCAAATATAGTTATTACATTTAGCTAATAATGTAACTGCATACTGCCGAATGTAGACTGCCAACAGCGGACTTTTTCAGAAATAATTAGGCATTGACAAATTTTCATATATGTGTTTTACCATTTTTAGCCGAGTCTCGATCCCCCTAAATCCCCGCCTAAAAAGGGGAGTAGGGGTTGACTTTGAGCATACTCTTGTCCCCCCCTTATTAAGGGGGGTTAGGGGGGATCTCCGGGTTTTAAAACACGCCATAGTTCCATAATCTTAATTGAGGGGAAGTGCGATCGCAAATTCCGAACCTTCTCCCAGCACCGATTCGCAAGTTAGTTTACCGCCGTGGGTTTCTTCCACAATTTGCCTGCTGATAGACAACCCCAAACCCGTACCTTTTCCTACTCCTTTGGTAGTAAATAAATGGTCAAATATTTTCGACTTCACCTCCGATGACATCCCTTGACCGTTATCTTTGATTTTAATCACCACGCTGTTGCTATCCTCCGAGAGTTGAGTGATAATGGCGATCGTATTCGGTAAAGCTTCAATTTCCGCGTAAGTGCGGCCCTGATTGAATTCCTCAAAACAGTCGATCGCATTTGCCAGCAAATTCATAAACACCTGATTCAGTTGCCCAAAATAACATTTAACTGGCGGGATATCTCCGTATTCTTTGATAATTTTAATCTCGGGGCGAGTATCTTTAGCTTTCAGGCGATACTGTAAAATCATCAAAGTGCTGTCGATGCCCTCATGAATATTTGCTGACACTTTATTCGCACTGTCAGCGCGGGAAAAAGTTCGCAAAGACTTGCTAATATTGCTGATGCGATCTGTACCTGATTTCATAGATAAAAGCATTTTCGGCAAATCTTCGATTAAATATTCTAACTCAATCTCCGATGCTTTATCCTCTAATTCATCTCCAGGATTAGGAAATTTTTCTTGGTAAAGTTGTAAACAATCAATCAAATCTAAGCTGGCCTCAGCAGCAGCATCAACATTGCCCGCAATAAAACCGAGCGGATTGTTAATTTCGTGAGCAACCCCTGCAATCAAGTTGCCGAGAGCAGACATTTTTTCGCTTTGAATCAGTTGCAGTTGCGCCTGTTGCAGTTCATGGAAAGATTTTTCTAACTGTTGAGATTTTTCTTGCTCCCGCGCGTACAAACCAGCATTTTCTACAGCAATAGCAACTTGAGAAATTAACACTTTGAACACTTCTACTCTCTCGGCAGTAAATGCTCCTACCGTCAAAGCATTTTCTAGATAAATTATGCCGCGCCCCTGAGATTGATAAATAATCGGCAAACAGAGAATTGATTTTGGTTGATATTTCTGAATGTAGGTATCTACATTAAAAGGTTCGGCAACAGTAGCATTGTCTAAAACCAGATGATTTTGACTGCGGTGTACGTAATTAATCACACACAGGGGTACATCTTGACAATTTTCTACGGGAATAGACGGTAAAAGTGTCACTTTATCCTCCGCAAAACTGCCAGTAGCTTCTATGCAGAGGATATCGTTTTTCAGCAGCAGCAGCACTACTTTTTGAGCCGCCGCATTTTCTAAAATAATTTTGATTAATTTGGTCAACAATTTTTCTAGAACAATTTCACCGTTAATAGCTTGCGCCGACTTAATAAAAGTAGCTAAGTCTAAGAGATCACCTAAACTACTACTCGTAGTATTTCCAGTGGTAGTGCGGGTGACATCGAGAGTTGGGGTTTGAATTGTGCGCGTCTGTGCTGCTAAGAAAGGATGTGTTAATTCCAAGTGCTTAACTTTAGCTATGGCTCCCCAATGGATATATCCATAATAGGCTTTAGTCAGATATGCTTGAGCAACTATCTTTTTACCCAAAGCTTGATAAAATTCTCCTGCTAATTCATAGGCTAATGCTTCCTCTTGAATGTAACCGTTTTTCGCGGCTCCATCAATTGCGCGATCGTACAATTCCATTGCTTGGGTATTTTGCCCCAAAACTCGCGCTCTTTCCGCTGCTACCAAGTCGTATTTGTGTTGATAATTCATCGGAGCATGAACTGCCCATTTTTTCATCTTCTTTTGGTTTTGCAGCACTTTTTCCAAATATTGCTTTTGTTCCCCTTTGCCAGTTGCTGGATACAAAGCTATCATACTGAGAGAGGAGTAAAAATTATTCATAGCAACCACCTCTGATCCGGCTACAGACTCCTCATGTTGCTCAAATAACCTTGAATTTTCTAATGCTTGCGCGTAGTTTCTGAAGATAAAATTAAGCTGAGTTTTGGCCTGATAAACCAAACTAACTAAAAAAAAGTTTTTACATTCTATTAAAATGGGGAGCGTGTTGACTTCATTAAATCTCTCACCGACTAAATGACAGGGTTCGACAGCTTGACCGCGCAAATTGAGGGCTGTCTGCCTGCCTATACTTATATACTGTACAGCCATTTCAAGTTGAGATTGCTGCATTAGTTTCATATATTTACCAGTCTCCCGATCCACCAAATCTAGAGGCTCTCCTATCGACAGTTTTTTTAAGCAATATGCACCTATAGCATAACCAGCAAATTCCAAATCTCCAGTTTCCATCCCATTTTTAAAACCTTCTTTGAGATCGCCTAAGCCTGACTTGAGAGGGGCTTTCCAGTGGTGAATAAAAGAACCAAATGTTGCATAAACTCTACTTTTGATTGAACGGGAGGGAAATTTGTCTAACAGCCTAATTGCCAGTTGACCGAATTGGTATGCCAAACTAATGTCCCCTAGCTTGCACATAACTACGCCATAATAAACGTAGGCAATACTTGCATAAGGCGAATTACCGTATTTAATACACAGCTTGACCATCCTAAATGCCAGCAGCGGTATCAGTGGGGGTTTGGCCTGAATAGCACTGCTGAGAATCCCTGATAAAATCCGCATGGCTGCTTGTTTTTCGGGATCGATCATTTCTGGCAAGTTAGCTAAATCCTCAATTCGTTTCAATCCTAAGCTCAGTTTGGTATTACTCAGTCCCGCCGCAATATTTAGCGCGTTGGGATTTTGAGGAAAAGAAAGACCTAACAGTTTCAGCACTTCCAGTCCTGTATTGAGTGCTTCTACTACTCTATTTTGAGCGTTATAAGACTGGATTTGAAGTTCATAAACATTCACTTTTTCCAGTAAGGTTTTAGCTTTGTGCAGTACAATATCAACCATATTTTTTGATTCTTCATAGTTGATGTTTAAGTATTCAGCTTCTGCAGTTGACTCGTAAATTGCTAACGTTAAGTCATAGTGGCTTTGCCAAGAATTCGCTGGCAATAATTCCATAGCCACCCGCAAATACCTAACAGCAGCTTCACAAGCAGCAGCCGCTTTTGCCTTGCGTCCAGCAGTTAAATTTAATTGTGCCAACTGAGTTTTTTCTGACTGTTGGCTAATCGTGTTAATTCCGACATTCAATTGATTGACGATATCAAAGATGTTTTCTTCTAGCTTGTCTGGTGGAGTATTGTTTAACAGTAATTGACCGATTTTTAAATGGGTGGATTGCTTTTGGTCTTCGGGAATTAGGGAATATGCGGCTTGCTGAACGCGATCGTGCAAAAATTTGTAACTAACCCGCGAAGTGTCTAACTTGAGATTGATTGATTCGGCTCGATCGAAAACTAAAGGAATGCGATAAGCATCGCTCAATGGTAGAATTAACCCAGCTTGCAAAGCAGAATAAAGTTCAGTTGCTGTAGTATTAGCTGACTCTTCGCTGACAAGTGACAGCACATCTAGAGCAAATTTATCTCCCACGCAAGCTGCTAGCTTCAACACTTCTTGCGTGGGTGCGGGCAGCTTTTCAATGCGAGAAGCTACCAGTTCCACCACACTTTTATCGGTGATTCCAATGGCTTGGATTTCATCGATACTCCAATACCAGCCATTTTGACTTCCCTCATGTGTAATTTGATTAAATTCAAATTTTAAAAGAGAGTCTTGATAAAGTGCTTGGAGTAATTGGGTCAAGAAAAAAGGATTGCCGCCCGTTTTATTCCAGATTAACTCGGCTAGATTTGTTACTTTTTCTGTGCAAGTGTTAAGTGTTTCAGTGACTAATTCCGTCACATTTGCTAAATCCAGCGGTTGCAACACGATATTGTTGACTATTGTACCAGTTTTTTCAATTTCTTCTACAGTCTGAATTAAGGGGTGGGTCGGACTAACTTCATTGTCTCGATAGGCACCGATTAGCAACAAATATTCTTGGTCGGGGTCAGTTATCAGTATTTGCATCAACTTTAATGTTGCTGAATCTGCCCACTGCAAATCGTCTAAAAAGATAACTAGGGGGTGTTCTTTTTGGGCGAAAACGCGAATAAATTCTTTGAATACCCGATTGAATCGATTTTGGGATTCTACGGGGGGGAGTTCTGGGACTTCTGGCTGTTTGCCGATGATTAATTCAACTTTTGGAATTACGTCGGCAATTACTTGGCCGTCTGTTCCCACTGCTGTTAAAATTTTAGTACGCCATATTTCTAATGAAAGTGCACTTTCTGTTAGCAATTGCCGCAGCAAGGAGTTAAATGCTTGGATTAATGAGGCATAGGGAATGTTGCGTTTTAATTGGTCAAATTTGCCGCTGATGAAATAACCTTTTGACCTGGTAATTGGTTTGCTAACTTCGTTGACTACGGCTGATTTACCGATGCCTGAGTAGCCTGATACTAGCATTAATTCGCTTTGGCAATGGGCGAATTTTTCTGTATTTTGGTTTGGTGGCAAAGATGCGGCTGAAAGGGTTTCTGCATTGGGGCGGGCGGGTTTTTCTGTATTGAGGTTGGGTGGCAAAGATTTGGGTGAACCCGTCCCTACACGTTCAAATGCTGCTAATAGTTCGTTGACTTGTTGTTCTCTACCGTACAATTTTTGGGGGATTAACAATTGGCTGAGAATATCTAAGCGTCCGGGGATGAAGTCGGCAATTTGTCCGGTGGTTTCTAACTGATACAAACAAATTTCTAAGTCTGCTAACAATCCGGTCGCACTTTGATATCTATCTTCGGCATTTTTTGCCATCATTTTCATCACTATCTCTGAGATGGCGACAGGTATTTCTGAATTGATTTGATGGGGATATATTGGTTGAACTGCGATGTGGCTGTAAACTATTTCTAAGGGGTCGTTGCTGCAGAAAGGCAATTTTCCTGTCAGCATTTCATATAATGTGATACCAAGGGAATAAAAGTCTGTGCGGTAGTCGAGGGTGCGGTTCATTCTCCCGGTTTGTTCGGGCGACATATAGGCTAATGTGCCTTCGACTGAGTTGGGATTGTTAAATTGCGGGTTTTCTTTGTTGAGTTTTGTAGCAATGCCGAAGTCGGTGATTTTTACTTGTTTTGTTTGCGAGTTAATTATGATGTTGCTGGGTTTGATGTCTTTGTGAATAATGTGCTGAAAATGCAGGTATTGTAAGGCTTTAACTATTTGGATGGCGATGTTTAAATTTGCTTGCAGGCTTAAGGTTTCTCTTTCCAGCAGTTTTGCGAGGGATTCGCCGCCAAAGTCTTCTAAAACGATTCCTAATCGGTGGTCAAATGTTTCAATACTGATGGCTTTGACGATTTGTTCGCTGTCTAAATTTTGGCGGATTTGATATTCGTGTTTGATCCTGGTAATGGCTTCTAGGGTGGGATATTCGGCTTTGAGGACTTTCAGAATTGCTGCTGGCCCGTCTGTCGGTGTTTGTCCGCGATAGACTATTGTTTCGACGCCTTCGTGCAGAGTAATATTGATTTGGTATTTGGAGAATTTCAACATAACTTGAATTATTAATTACAGGCTCTAATTTTTAGAAGATTAACACTACTTGAGCTTGATTAGCTGTGATTCAGATCGTGTATTTTTTGCTCCCAAATCACACCGAAGATACACTAAGTGACAACGCGGCAGTGTTCGCGGGTGTCAACAAAAATCTTAAATATGTAATATCGGTCTTGTGTGTGAGTCCAGAATGATTTCGCTCCGCCCTTTTTAAGGGGATGGGAGCGATCGCGCTGGGCCTTAAACAGGCAATTGAGCGGGTTCTCAATCGGTAACAACCGTAACTTCACAGATAGTAGAAACTGATTCTGGATCTGGCAAAATACGCACGCGGGCAAATTTCAAACCGCTGACTCCTTGTTGTGATTCTACCGTGCCAGTCTGAACTTTTGGTTCTACCCAACCTTCGCGAGACAAGTAGCGCAAGTATTGTTGGTACTCTTCCCATTCGTCTTCGGTTGAATAAACTACTGTTAACATTCCTGGCTGGGTAATCCGCTCTTGTGCGTCTTTGTCAACCGCTTTTTCGATCCGCTTTTTCACGAGTTCGTAGCGGATGTCGCGAGTGCCTTTTACGTCAAACATTTTTTCGGTGTTTTCGTTGTGAAAAATGTCGATCGTGGTATTCTGCACTAAGACTAAATGTGTGAGTTCCATGTTAATTTGAGACTCGGCTTGCAAGCGAAAAACTGCGCGACCGCAATCGCAAATTGCTCGCAGTTGTTCGTACCGCAAACTGTGAAGATGAAACTGGCTGAATTTGGGGTCGATCGATTTTCCTACATACATCATGTGATCTATGCCGTCGGTGCATTCGATGTCGCAGTAGTGGGGAAGAATTTGCTGCATTTGTTCTTGCCAGCCGGCCCAGGTTTCTTGGAGTTTGGTGCTGATTAGGTTCAGCATTTGGTCGTAGCGGGTACGATCGCTGTAAACGCAGTTGTGTTCGTTTTTACACGCTGATTGGTAATCTTCAACTGCTGTCTGAACCCTGGGACCGCACTGCACAAAATAGTCAAAATATACTTCTAAATGCTCTTTTAAATACTCGGCTGCTCGCACCTCCATATCGACTGTTACTTTTTCTTTTAAACGCTGGATGTAGTCGAGCAAGTCGAGCCGCAGTTGCTCGCCGAGGTGGGTAGTTTGTGTTTCGCAAACGGCATCAGCTATGACTAAACCTAAGCGGAATTGTTCGAGCAAATCAGTTTGAATGGCTCGGTTTCTTTCGTCGCTAGAACCGCGAATGTCCGAAATTCCGTACAGCGGATGAACATCAGCAAATACGATTGTTTCTGGGGGTAGTCCCCAACTTCGCCTTTCTGCTTCTTGAGCGAACCGCCACTCGACTGCGGGGTGGATGTTGTGAATGTGGGTAAACCGCTCTTGGATGGCTTGCCGCAGGGCTGCAATGAAGGCGGGAATGAGTTCTTGGGCGTGTTGAGCGTCAATGCCGTTGAAGTGGTTGGACCGATCGCACAACAGCCCCACCACGCCCAAAATCCGCTGCCCGCACCCCTCGCGGGTGACGGATTTGACTACCAGGGGCACCAGCAGCATCGATCGAGTTCCCATTCTCCGCAAAGTTCGCTCGCACTCGGTTTCGCAGTCCCTACGCAAGTCTGGCACGTTCCAAACTTGATTGGCTGCTGTAGCCTTCAAAAAGTGAGAAGTTTCTAGGGAGTTCATTGAATAAAGAATCGGCTGCAAATGTTCGCCGTCTTTTGCAACTAATATCTGTACCTGGTCGCCGTCGGGACGCAGCAGCAAAGTGCCGTCAGCATGGAACAGAGATCGCAAACACCGATCGATTCTCTCAAATTTGTCTGGCCGCAGCATAGAATCTGGATCGATCAATAACTGAGTCAGCCGCCGAATTTGCTCCTGGACGGTGACATCAAAACCTTCTAGCAGCAGCAAACCTTCTACGCGGTAATTATCCAACTGCAATCGATCGGCTAAATTTTCCAGTTGATTCGGCTGCATCAGCCAAGCTTCCCGTTCCGCAACAGGCATTAATCTTAAAGAAAAATCCGCAAATTCATCTATTTTTGAGTCAATTCGAGTAATTTTTAACTGTTCCGAACCCAGCCAAAATTCTATAAATTTTGCTTCTCGGTGTTTGGAGTTTTTTACACTCGCCGTGACGGGTTCGTCTAGCACCCGCAAACCGTCGAGGTCAATTTGATAAAAATGCTTCAATACCCAGTGCAAAAGGTGGCGGCGGTACAATTGTTGTACTGTTTTGCCGTCCCCATCCTCGAACAGTTCCAGCAGAAGGATCTCGGTTTCTGCAAACAAACCGTTAGTAGATTGAGTTGCCAAGGAGGTTCCCTCGCAACCGGCCAAGTGACAAAATGCCGCGTTAGCGTAACGCAGGGCAAAAGTTCCCGGTTCCATTACTGCGATTAAAACGCGGCGGTCGCCGAGAAATTGAAACAGTCGCTGTAAATCTTGTTTGCACGTTTTCAAGCGTTCAATTTCAGCAGATTGAGTGGGTACTTGACCCGCCAAAGCTTCCAGTAGCTGTTCTATACTTGGTTCGCTAGGCAGATTTTTACTGTCTTGCTCTGTTGAGACGATATCTGTCGCTGGCAGTGATTTTACGGAGTTGTTGTTTTGATGGGCAGACGATTTAGGAGTAGACATGAGTAAAACACCTGAAAGCAGTGGATTTTGCCAAATAATGTCAGCGATCGGCGATTATGGCTTTGTCAAGAACTTAGATCCTGTTTGTAAAGTTGGTGTGTGGGTATCGGAAACTGGGTTTTTTCTGCGATCGTGGGCTCGCGGGACTTTGACTTTTATTCACAAACAACCTCTCCGTCTCGACGTTATAGGTGATATTAACGTGTTTACCACCTGGTGGGTAACACCCATTATAAGCGGTAGACAGTAGCGGATAGTGTCAGCAACTAATGCTATTTGACTCAGAATCGAGATAGAGAGCAGCTTTGAGTTAAATGAGGCACAGCCGTGGTAATTGGGAATTGGTAATTAATAATTGGTAATTAGTAATTGACAAGCAGGTTAGTTGCCACTAATAAGCAAACAAACTTGCGATATAAATCAAAATATACTTGCTATTTGCCTCCACAAGAATTAACATATGTAAGACAGCTAACAGGATTTTTGGAAGGACATACTTATGGTTTTAACGATTAACAACCTCATCGGTGATCTAACGGGATTTCCTGTATTTGCTGGGGGCGGGCCGCGTTTTTTGGGATTCGCTACACCAGATGAAATTGATGTAGAGGATGGAAATTTGGCGTCTTTTCCCTGGGGAGTTTGGGGACTCGACGGCAACGATACTATAGGAGGTTCCTCGGATTCCAACGAACGTCTTTTAGGAAATAACGGCAATGATATTATCGGCGGTGGCGGCGGAAATGACATAATATACGGCGGGAAAGATGACGATCGCCTGGATGGAAATGAGGGCAACGACGTAGTGAGGGGCGACGCCGGAAATGACCTGATCTTCGGAGGGTTAGGGAACGATATCCTCCGGGGAGGGCAAGGAGACGACGATTTAGACGGCAATGACGGCAACGATTTCTTAGCTGGCGATCGGGGAGTTGACGTGCTCACGGGAGGCTCTGGTGCTGATATCTTTGTGCTCAGAAGCAATGATGAACAATTCGGAGTCAATGGAGCCGATGTCATTACAGATTTTAGGTTTGAGGAAGGCGATCGCATCGGTTTGACTGACGGTTTAACAGAACTAGACCTCCTCTTCACTGACAACAATCTGATCGCTTACGACAACGACGGAATTATTGATGATATGGTGATTATCAACCAAAGAGACGGACGGATTTTGGGGATAGTTTTAAACACCAACAGCTTTGAAATTACTGGTTCATTTGAACAAGCTAGTCCGTTTGCTTTAGCAATAAATGGTTCTCAATTCCAGTTTTTGGCTTAGTTATTTGTAGGGAATTAGACTGGCGATATATCTAGTTCCGGGTAGGATACACGGCAGTTTTGCGTAGTAGGACACGGCACTGCCGTGTCCCTACAGATAGCGGGCAATCTATCTGTATGCCACCGAAATTTTGCAGAATCCATCTTAAAACATTTATCCCTTTAGATATTTTTTAGGCTAATCTCAAAGTATAAATTAAAACTCGGTAAAGTATATATGACCCTTGGCACTCACCCCAAATTAACTGCACTCCCGGAACAGCGGTTGATGTTGCCGCGATCGATGACTTGGGAACAGTTCAAAGCTCTGGATTTATTGCTAGAGTACACTCGCAGTGTTCGCTTGTCTTACCTCGACGGATATGTGGAAATTATGACACTTTCGTCGAAGCATGAAATCATTAAATATCTGATGGCAGGAATGTTAGGTCAGTTTTTTTAGAAAAAGATATTAGTTTTAGACCGACGGGCAGCGCTACACTCCAAGGAGAAGCAAAAGGCAGCAGCAAGGAACCAGATTTATCTTACTACTTTGGCGAAGATAGACGGCAGCGAGAAACACCCGATTTGGCGATCGAAGTTGTTTTTACTAGCGGAACTATCAGCAAGCTGGAATATTACCGCCGATTTAACGTAGCGGAAGTTTGGTTTTGGGAAGACGGAGTATTTTCGATTTACCAACTGAACTTAGAGGATTACGATCTAGTTTCTCGGAGTATGCTGTTGTCGGATTTGGATCTAGAATTGCTGGGGAGATGCCTGCAAATGTCGGAAGAAAAAGAAGCTTTGAAAGTGTTTCGGGATGCAGTTCGAGGTGGTTAACCTAAAAGATCTACAAATAAAATATCGCCTAGTAATCTCAGCTATGGCGGAAATATACGAAATGTACGAAATGTCATAAAAATCGCAATCATCTAAAAACATCCAGGGTTTCGGATTTTCAGAAATTTTATTTTAATCTATACTATTCGGAGTATTAGGGCTTACGCATTTCGACCAAAGAAACCGGGTTTTTTACCGAATCTGTGGGTGATAACGGGTCTTCTCAGCAAAAAACCCGGTTTCTGGACTCCCATGCGTAAGTCATAAGTATAAAAAATCTTACTCTTCAGCAAATATCTATGAATAGGGGTTATTCGCGGTTTGATTCCTTCGCCAGCATCCTAGCAGGAACGGTAACGGTAGCAGGAATAGTTGTTTTTGCACCAGCACCAGTTTTCGCTATATCTCCGCCAGAGATTGCAAAAATAGCTGAATCAGTCACCGTTCAAATCAATGGACAAACAAGCGGTAGCGGGACTGGATTTATTATTGCTAAACAAGGCACGACTTACACGGTTTTGACATCTAACCACGTAGTTGCTGATACTACGGATACCTTTAAGATTTGCACTAATACGAAAAAAGAATATCAAGTAACCCGGAGTGTACTATTGCGAAAAAGTGACAATGACCCGGATTTAGCAGTCGTAACATTTAACAGTGCAGAATCTTATCCTGTTGTGACTTTAGGTGATTCCGAACAAGCGGTAATCAGTACAGAAATTTTTGTAGCTGGCTATCCAGGTAATAAAGCTCAAAAAAGATACGGGCCCAATCGCAATTTTGAGTTTTCAACAGGCTTTATTACCAGCCGTCCCTTGCATCAGACTCTCGGTTATAACTTGCGTTATACTGCTGTAACTAAAGCAGGAATGAGTGGAGGGCCTGTATTTGATAGAGAAGGGCGCGTAGTTGGGGTTCATGGATGGGGCGATCGCGATTATGATTATGTAACAGATACGGAGAGAAAAGTTATCACAGGTTTATCCGATACTAACACAGGCTTTAATGCAGCTATTCCCATTAATGATTTTATAGCTAAATTATCGGAAGCTGGTTTAAATCGAGGGGCACTTTTGATAAATACCTCTACAACCGCTAACGCACCTCTGAAGCTAAACAATCCCAACGATGCTAAAACTTATTACGTTCGCGGTTTAACTCGGTTTGACAAGGGAGATTTGTCAGGGGCTGTTGCCGATTTTAACAAAGCGATTCAAACTCAATCCGATTATTCTGAAGCTTATTTCTATCGAGCCCTAGCTTATTTCGATTTGAAACAAATGCCCAAGAGTATCGCTGATTATAGCAAGGCGATCGCCCTAAATGCCGGTTATGTTGACGCTTACTACAATCGGGGGCTGGTTTTGTCGGCAATGGGGGATAAACCGGGGGCGATCGCAGATTATACTCAAGTCATCCGCTTGGATAGAAACTTTGCAGCGGCTTACAACAACCGAGGATTAGCGCTTTCAGACTTGGGCGACCAACAAAGGGCGATCGACGATTTCAATCAAGCGCTGCAAATTAATCCCGGTAGCGCTAACACTTATTTTAACAGAGGATTAGCGCTGTTTCGGATTGGGAACGATCGAGCCGCATTGGCCGATTACACGCAAGCAATTCAACTGAGTCCGAATTATGCTAAAGCTTATGCCAATCGAGGCATTACGTTAGCGAGAATGAGGGATACAAAAGGGGCGATCGCAGATTTACAGCAAGCTGCTAATTTATTTGGCTCTCCTGAACTTATGGTTATAAGTTTCTCTAATCAGAAAAGCAAGCTAATACGCGATTCCTAAAGTTATTAAAA
>NZ_JAUBSX010000033.1:0-17888 GCF_036704885.1 Microcoleus sp. F4-D5
TTATGTTTTGCCGAGCTTGAATTGCCCATCAAGTGCGATCGCAATTTTTCCTAACTTATTCAGTAAGCCCTAAATAATTAGTTATACCAATTTAATTGGTATAATAATTAATAATTACTCGTCATAATCAATCAAAACTTGCACCCAGTTTGGCGGGCGCGGAATCGGATTTCCCAAACGATCTAACAACAACAAAGCTACTAAATGCACTACAAATAAATAGACAATATTGTTAACCAAAATCATGCCGGCGGCGATCGCCCCAATAGTGTTCACACTCGGCACACTCAGCCAGCCCAGCTTCACAAACACCCATTCCACGATCTCTGTTACCTGGGCGGTTACATAAACCCACAGATCCTGACCCACCAAAGCTGATAGCAGCCAAAACTTAAAAAAGAAGCCAAGAGTGCCAATTAGCGCGCCCAAACTAATAGAAACAGACCAACTCGCTTTGCGCCGCCAAAGTCCTCCCAGCAAAACTCCCATAATTCCAAAAGGAATTACATATAAAATGCTGCGCGTCGGGCCCATAAGTACCGACAGCAGCAAACCCGAAACTAAAGCTGCCATCCAAGAAGCGCGGTTCCCCCAGCGCAGGTAAACCAGGGCGATGGGTATCGGGAAAAAAACCCGCAGCAAAGGCCCCAGCGGAAAGTAATAATTTACCAGCCAAATCAAGCTAGCGGTACTTGCCAAAAATGCCGTTTCTACGAGCCTTAAAGGCGCTTCCCCAGAGGCGCCCGTTCCCCGATCGGGATTTGGGCGATCGCCAGCCATTGCTGAAATATCAGCGGTTTGCCGATCGTTATTTGTACTGGGTGAACTGCCCGAATTAGATGCAGCATCTGCTGACAAAAAATCACTCATCCGATTTTAGATTTTAGATTTTAGATTTTACCGAACTTGCGGGCTATACGGCTGATTCCCGATTTTCCCATTTTCCGATTTTAGATTTTAGATTTTAGATTTTACGGGACTTGCGCCCGATACGCCTGATTCCCCGTTTCACTGTTTGGATGCCTCGCTGCCAAATTTAATCTTGCTCGCAGAAACCGGGTTTGTGCACGAACGCAAGTCTTATTTTAGATGGATTTTCTCAGCCAAAATTTTCAGCATCATCATTTTTCGGTTTTGACTTCCTGAATTACCAAAACCGAACAAGATGCGTGGTGAACGACATAATTGCTGACGCTGCCGAGGAAAGCTTCTGTGAACCCCGTGCGGCCGCGCCTCCCCAAAACTATTAAATCTGCGCCCCAATTTTCGGCGGATTCACAGATACAGTGCCCCGGATCGCCGTCCGTTTTGCAGTCAAATTCCACCTGCAATCCTTGTTTTGCTGCGGCGTCGCAGTAATTTTTCAGCAAACCCGAAGCCTGTTTTACCTCCCTTTCCAGCCGCAAACGTTGAGCTTGATAAGCTTGATCCATTAACTCGACATTCATGCCCAAATCTACCGGAATAGGTACTGCCGTCTCCCCCAGGGTGCTGACAGTAACGCAGTTAAATAGCATCACCTGGGCCCGATCGCTCAGAGCTAATTCTAAAGCTTGAGTGAAGACGCGGTGGCCCAGTTCAGAATCATCTAAGGCGGCGAAAATTTTCTTAAAACTCACAGCTTTACCTCCTGCGGGAAATCATTAATATCAGTTAGTTAACAGAGAGTGCTTTTGAATCTAATTCAAATTAGCAATCTCTGATACTTCTAGACTAACAGACGCTCCAAGGCGTGCAAGTCGGGAATGCACAAAACGTCACGTTCGCGCTGAATAGTTCCTTTTTTTTCCAGCTTGCTCAGCACTCGCGTTACTGTTTCGCGAGCCAGCCCGCTGAGGCTGCTCAATTCTCTGTGTGGCAGGTTGGGAATTTCTGTACCTCCTGTGGACATGATTTTCCCTTGCCCTTCTGCCAAAAATAATAGAATATCTGCTACTCGCGAGGTACTGTCCGACTCTCGCAAACGCAGGCGGCGGTTGACTTGCCGCAGGCGGCGCGCCATCAGTTGAGCTAGGCGAATGCCTGCGAGGGGCTCGGTATGAATGAGCTGCACAAAATCCTGAGATGGCATATTGCCGATCAGTGTCGGGGCTAGGGTGATCACATCTGTCGATCGCGGTGCTTCTTCGATCGCGGCCATTTCCCCGAACAATTCTCCTTTCCCTAAAATATTCAGTGTTACTTCTTTTCCGTCTAGGTTGTAGGTGCGAATTTTCACCCAACCATCCAATATAAAATACACTGATGTTCCCCAGTCATTTTCGAGTAAAATCACTTGATTTGACGGATGACTGCGGGTAACGATGTGGACAGTTGCTCTCTCAATTACAGGATCGGGTAAGCCTGCAAAAAAAGGAGTAGACACTATCAATTGATTTATATTGGAATTCGGATCTCGGGTGTTAAAGCGGTCTTCCATGAGGCCATCATTTTAATTTATGCGCTTGATCGGCGCTGGGCAGTTAGAAATAGCTTGCAGCCGAGTCATTCGATTTGAGATTCAAGATTTGAGAAGCAACTATCTAAAATCGGCAATTTTACCTCTAAAGTTTTGCGGTCAAATGCCAAAAATATGGGAATTAATAGCCTCAAGCTCTGATTGCGAGCTAGAAACTAAAGAATATACCATAATTTTTTAGATACATACCACGGAGCAAATTTTATTAACAAAATTTTAGCAATGTGGCAAACTACTGAGCAGATCGAATTACCTTTGAAAGCACTTCGCGAAGACAAGCTTAGCACTGCTGAGAGATTTGTTGTCACTCGGCCGTGCACTCGATCGGCAAAATCCACCAGCACCAGCCTGCAAGCAAGACAGCGGCCCAATCCGACTGCAACTGCCTGGAATCTGTCAAATGTCAGCACGATCGGCAAAATTGACAGCTATTGCGAGCCTAAAGTCGGGCGCCCTTAGCGAGCGAAACTGACGCAGTTCTCAGCAAACTTTTCTGCTGCCCCGAGATTATTGTACCATTAGTATCTACTAGCCATGAATACCGATAAAGCGCTATTATTAAAGGTTACTCAAACAGACTGTACGGGGACAATCCCGAATCTCGGCATCCCAAATCGCAAATGGTTTGATGTTTTTTCCAAGTCGGTGAAAGATGAAGAGAGAGTGGCGCGCCGCCACGCTACTAGCCAAACTCGGGGTGACGGTGTGCGGCCGGCCGTTAGAGCGGGTTAATGCCAAAGTTCGCGCGATCGCACCTATCCAGAGCATGAATCGACATCCGGCCCGGGAAACAGGCAAGCAGACGCAGAATTAGATAGCACTTGCAGTTGATAGAAGCGGGCATTTGGTGCGGAAGTACCCGCTAACCTATCATAGGCAATAGAAGTGATCCGAAGACAAAAGGTTAATTAACAGTTGCCAGAAAATATTAGTGAATTATTGACGGACTCCCATTCAGATGATTCTATCTATTGGCATCGCTGCCGCCTGACTTCAGTCTTTTTTCGGTAAAGTTTCTCCCAAGCCGCATTCCCAGAGGTTCCGCCCTTGAATTCTCAGAAGTACAAAATTCAAGCACTGATTGCTGAGATTGACGAGGTACTCAGCAAGCCCGCACCCCGCTTGCCTTGGACGGGTTCGATCGATACTGTCCACCAGCGCCAACTTTTAGAGCGAGTTCGCGCTTATCTGGTTTCCTCAGACTCAAAGCTAGCGCCCGCAAAGGGGTCCGCCCGCCCAAATGTCCGCCCCGAACCAGTTCCAGTACCCAAAGTGCCTCTGCCCCCCCCTCGCCCCTCAGCAGCAGAGCAAATCATGCTTGCCGTAACCGGAGAAATCAGCCACCTGCGTTCAAGCCTGACGGGGCCGCTCCAAGAAGACATAGAAGCTCTGCGCCAAGAGCAGCAAGCTCTAATTCAAGAAATCAAACAGCTAGAAGCACAACGGCAGCAGCAACAATCCCTAGCTCAGCAACAAGCAAACCAACAGCAAATCATTTCTGAATTCTTGCAGGTACTGACTGCCCGCTTGGAAGAAACCTTGACTGGCGATTTCTCGCAAATTCTAAGTTCCCTAGAAAATCAGTTATTGCAAAGCAGCGCAGTACCTTACTCTTTGGGCAGCGCACAATCAGAAGCATCGGCTCTTGACGTAACACTTAACCGACAAACCTCAGAAGAACACCCCCTGCTGACACCGGCTCAGAGGTTCGAGCAAATGCAACTGTTGCAATCTCGTGCTGACAGTCTGCTGATGAGTCTAGATTCTAGGATGGCTATTGTGTTCGAGGCTTTGCAAGCAAATCTGCAAAGCTATCAAGCTTCCTTGAGACAAGAACTCGACAATATGTACGGTTTGAGCCAGCAGAGCGAGGCGAGATTCGCGGCTTTCGTCAACCACTTGGCCGGACAGTTGGGGCGAGAAGCGTCTTCCTACGTACAGCAGCCGATCGATTTAGCAAATGTCGAAACAGTCACCCGAACCGCAGCCGATCGCTCTGATGCCGCTCCAGCCCTCTCAAATACTGCGATCGACCTGTCAGCCCCCGAGACTCTGAGTGGAGACTCGGTGCAGTCCAATCGCACCGGCGAATTCGGAGAACAAGACAGATTTCCCTACGCCGGTACAGAAATTTCTCCGCAATTTCGACAGTTGAGGCGCGATCGCGACCGCATTCAAAAACCAATTTTGCTCCCCGAATTGGACAATAATTTGTTGGGTTGTACACCCGACCAATCTGGAACGGCAACTCCTTTTACCGGCGATGAATCGGAAAATAGGTTAGCAGAAATAGACGAAGAGGTTGAGGATTTGTATGCAAGTTTGTTCGCGGGAGAAGCAGTCGCCGAAGTAGAATTAGAACTCGAAACTTTACTACCCCAAAATACTGAATTTGAAACCGCAAGTGAGTCTGTACAATATCAAGCGGCGTCGGATAAAGAAACTGCCGACGCCCTAAATATGACCGAAGATTTGTTTGTCAATCTGCTGGATGAAGGCGAATCGCTGGAAGATATTTTAGTAAATCCAGATTCAGACTTTGTCATAGGTAATTCTGTAGAATCTCTAACTTTAGATAGTGCCGATTTATTTGAACCGCAAGCGGCATCAGTACCTCAAGTTTCACAACCGCCAGCCTCAACCGCCTCGCTGCAAGTTGACGCGGACGATCGAGCAAATCTAGAAACGGCTCAAAACCGAGGCGATCAGTTCGAGGCTGCGATGCCTGAACAGCAACCTTTGCCCTTGAGAACGCCTGCTGCAATTAGCCCGAACCGCCCCAGTGCCGCGCCCGGTTGGTCGAGTGCCGGTGAGGTTCAAAAAGGCGAGTCCGGCACTTCGTCGCAGCCGCTAGATGAGGGCTACATCCAAGCTTCGGCAGACGAAGATTTGCTGCCGGTCGAGGCATTAGAAGATGACCTCGATCGAGCTTTAAATTTGGACAACAATACTCTGCAACAGTTGGAGAGAGACCTCTACAATCTGGAGGGATTGGGAAATACTAGCTTCGGGCGATCGAATTTCTCAGCAGCTAACAGCTTGGATTTATCGGCGAGTTCCCCCGAGGAGGGCGGTGCAAAAAATCCCTTTGCCGAAGTCGCAGAGGAAGAACTCGGCACGCTGGAGGATTTGTTCTCCGATGTGTTGGAACTCTCATCTGAGGATGAATCCTTTGTTTTGGAAGACGAACTTGAGGATGATTTGTTGGCGGAGGAAGACTACTCGAATTTGACGCTAGACGAGATTTTGGCTAGTTTGACCGAGACCGATCGACCTTTGACTGATTCTCCCCCTCCAGAAACTGCCGAAACTAACGAACTGCGATCGAGTCCTCCAGAAAGCAAAAAAAAAACCTAATTTCGACCGAGAGTAAAGCAGGAGTTGTTGAGGGGAAAACCGATTTTAGCGAGTTGGCCGGGACACAGCAGCAAGATTCCGCTGGGCATTCTGCAGCAGGTGCGATCGCCCCATCCCGAGAACGCCGGAATTCTAGCTGGTACCTGGGCATTGATTTCGCCTCCAGCGGGCTGTCTGCGGCTTTGGTCGATCGCGAAGAAGGGCAGTTGTACCCCATTTACTGGGAAGCACCGCAGGCTGAGGGTTCCGAGAAAGGCCGCTGCTTTCGGATTCCCTCGGCTGCGGTGCTGGCGGAAACAGCCTCAGGGAGCCCTGCACCGCAGGTGACAGTCAAGTCGGTGGGATTCCCACCCCTGGCTTTGCCTGCGGGAGAATTTTTACTGCAAAACTTAAAATTGCCTTTAAAGGTGGGCATTCCTTATCAGCGGGAAGCTGCTGGAATGTACGAACCGGTGTTGCAGTGGTCGCCCTTGCAGGCTGTTTCGATCGCCTTGCCGCTGCAAGGTGTGCGGGCGCTGCTGGCTACTTTGAATCCGAGGAAGCAGGGGCAAAAATTTGCCGGATCGGAGGAAGTTTTGGATTCTGCACCGAGGACGAATTTTGCAGGATTGCCAGTTTCTAATTTAATCTGCAGGGCTTCGGGACTAACGCCAGAAACTTTCGATGCAGCGCTTTTAGACTTGCGGGGTGTAATTTTGGGCACTCCGGCAGGTTGGTCGGATGCTTATCGGTTTAATCTGCGGGAGGCTGTTTTGGGCGCGTCTCTGGTGGCTTCTGGTTCGCAAATTTTTGTGGTAGAAGATGCGATCGCCACTTTGCTGGCTGCTGTAACTCCTGTGAACAATGCCACAGGATTGGAGTCGTCACCCGTGGATTCTGCTAAGGACGGTGAAGAAGCTGCACCGCTGAGTGTGAATGCTTCGTCTTTTAGCGGGGGAACTTTGATTTTGAATGCGGGGGCGGCGACGGTGGAATTAGCTTTAGTTGAGTTGCCGTCCAATCTTCAATATTTAACTCGTGCTGATTTTACTTGCCACAGTTTTGATGCGGCTGGCGATGCTTTCGATCAAGATATTATCTGTCAGTTGTTGGCTAAAAATGAAACTTGGGGAATGTCGATCGATTTGCCGCGTCCGGGACATCCAGATTTGCCGAACCGCTATCAATTGCAGCAGCGGTTACTAGGTTCTGCTTTTGGCCTGCAATTGTTACAGGCGGCAAGGCAAATAAAAGTTATTTTGCAACATCAAAAAAGTTTTGCTTTGGATATTGGCCAGCAGCATTGGGATGTGAAGCGCAAAGATTTGGAAAGTCTGGTTTTAGTGCCTTTTGTGCAGCAGTTGAACCGCGAATTGAATGCTTTGCTCAGCCGCGCGGGAATGTCGCCTGTGGGGATTAATCAGGCGATTTGTGCAGGGGGTATGGGTGCTTGGCCTGCGATCGCCCGCTGGTTGCGGCAGAAGTTGCCGAATGCGATCGTGGTTCAAGACCAGGAATTGGAGGTCGATCGAGATATTTTGGAACTTGACAATTCTGTATTAAATTCTGTATCTCAAAGTACAAATTTTTCAGAAAAAACTGGTCGAGTTGCCTGCGGGTTGGCGAGTTTGGCTCTTTATCCTCAAATTTTGGATGGGTCGCAGCAGCAGTACAGCGACTTTTTTCTGCTGTGGGAATTAATGCAGGTTTTGGGTGAGGAAACTCTGAGCTTTCAGGAAGTTTTGCAGTTGTTGGAACGCCAGGGCGTGAATACCCGCACCTGCGAGCCCCGGGTTCTGCGGATTTTGGAAGGAAATTTGCCGGAGGGACTTGTGCCTGCGGAGGAAGATTTCATGCTGCTGGCCGACGAGTCGAGACAAAATCCCGATTGGGAAGCAATTTGGGCTGAGCCGCTTTTCTTTGAAGATGTCTCGCGGGGTTATCGCTTGAATCTCGAACAGGCCTCTGTTGTTCGCGAATATTTAGGCAAACTCGCTTCTAGCAGCCAGCAAAAATTGTTAGAACCGCTGACAATTGCTTGGGATGTTCGCACGGATACTTATCGCTAAACGGCAAAAAACCGGGTTTCTCAGTGGAATCCTCCTGTCTTCCCCGAACATTCCTAGTAAGCTGTTCTCCATTTAAATTGTGTGTCAAAAATCGCTCAAATTATTGTGGGACGTTGCTCAAAGCAACGTCCCGAATATGCAATTTAAACGCGCAACAGCTTAGAAACTGGGTTTTGTGCGGCCATGACTAACTTTTTTATGTAAATGTACTTAAGTTTACATAAATTTCATAGGTTTTTACATAAAATATACAGAAACTTTATAAAAGTGTTGTTGCTTTTTAAAGATTGTGCAAAGCTGAGTATTTCACGTTCAGGAGATTTGGGGTGGCTAATAAGATGGACGTGAGATCTCCTTAAAGTTGAAGCAAATCAAATGAAATTTCGGATGGGTGCTTCTAAATTATCAGTATTATCAGAAATCCTGTCCCTATTTGTGCAAAAATCTACTTACAAAGTTTGTGTATCAAAACCGCAGGTTCACCGATCCGTAACAAGCAAGGTAAAGCGGTCGATCGATATTTTGGGTTCGCTGCTGGGACTGGCAATTGCTGCTGTGGTGGCGGTGCCGGTGGCAGTGGCGATGCTGTTGGACAGTCCGGGCCCGCTGCTGTACAGTCAAGTCCGCTGCAGCTTTAAAGGGCGACATTTCAGAATGTGGAAATTTCGATCGATGGTTGTCGGTGCAGAAAAGCTCAAACATTTAGTTCGCAACCAAGCCAACGGTCACATTTTTAAGAATGAAAATGACCCGCGAATTACCCGCGTCGGTCGCTTTTTGCGGAGCACGAGTTTGGATGAGTTGCCTCAATTCTGGAACGTGTTAGTCGGCGACATGAGTTTGGTTGGAACTCGGCCGCCCACTCCCGATGAGGTAGCTGCCTATAACAATTTTCACTGGCAGCGTTTGAATGTCAAGCCCGGTATGACTGGGGAGTGGCAAGTTAACGGGCGTTCGGGAGTTAAAGACTTTGACGATATTGTGCGGATGGATCTCGACTATCAGCGCAAGTGGTCTGTTTTCTACGACATCAGTCTGATTTGCAAAACAATTTGGGTGGTGTTGACTAAAGACGGTGCTTGTTAAATAGGTAAGTTGTTTTGGGTTGTTTTTTTTATTATTTTAGGAACAAACAGGGAATGAAATATTTGGAAACCGGATTAAATATATGTTAATAGAATTAGCGATCGGTGACGCTTACGGTGCGGGTTTTGAATTTGTTGACCGGCAGACGATCGAGTTGTACAACAATCTCAACGGCTACATCAAGCATCCCCGTCACGACATCGGGCCTGGATGCTACACGGACGATACGCAGATGAGTTTAGCCGTCGCAGAAGCGATCGTCAGCCGAGAACCTTGGACGCCGGAACTTTTAGCCACCAAATTTGTTGCAGCTTTTCACCGCGATCGGCGATTGGGTTATGCTGGCAAATTTTACAATTTTTTGCTACAAGTTCAAGACGGAAAAGAATTCTTAGAAAAAATTCACTCCGCTAGCGATAAAAGCGGATCTGCGATGCGAGCAGGCCCCATTGGCGTTTTTCCTACTATTGAAAAAGTCATTGAAAATGCTACCATTCAAGCTGCAATTACTCACAACACTCCTGATGGCATTAAAGCAGCTATAGCGGCCGCTTTGATGTCTCATTACTTTATTTATCAGCTAGGTTTAAAGAAGAATTTGGGAAATTTTCTAGAAAAGCACGTCGCTGGTGAGTGGTCGATACCTTGGCAAGGAGAAGTCAGCGCTAAAGGTTTGGTCTGTGTTAGAGCCGCTATTACTGCTGTAATGCGAAATGATAGTATGAGCAAACTGCTCCAAGATTGTATTGCCTTTTCGGGAGATGTCGATACAGTAGCAACTATTGCTTTAGCTGCCGGTTCCTGCAGCACTGAAATTGCCCAAGACCTGCCAGAAAATCTGGTACAAGGATTAGAAAATCAATCTTACGGCAGAGATTATATCATAGAACTGGATAAAAAATTGATGAACAGCATTGTTGAGTAAAGTGACTGCAAAAAATGTTAAATTAAGGGCAATCTTCGCAGAGTTGCCCTTAATTTTTGATTCACAGCAACCGCGCCCGACAGTCAGGACGTTCTCAATCACTGAAACGATTGTCCCCAATTGCATTTTTACATCGCTCTTCTTCCTTCTTCTATATGAATTTGCCTAATTTGATTACGTTTTCTCGCTTACTGGGAGTGCCTTTTTTGCTCTACGGTTTGTACGACCCAAGCGCGCAAAGCCGCTGGATTTGCACCGCGATTTTTGTGGTAGCTGCGGCTACTGATTGGCTGGACGGCTATTTGGCTAGGAAGCTGAATCAAATTACCGATTTGGGTAAGTTTCTCGACCCTTTGGTGGATAAATTGTTGGTGCTGGCGCCGCTTTTAGTGTTGATTGAGTTGGGTCGAGTTCCGGCTTGGGGAGTGTTTTTGATTTTGGGTCGGGAGTTGACAATTGCGGGGTGGCGTGTTAATAAAACTACGATTTCTGGAGCTAATATTTGGGGGAAGTTGAAGACGGTGAGTCAGATTGTGGCGATCGCACTTTTAATTGCTCCTCTATCTGAAGCGTGGAATTTTCCCGCATTAATTGCGTTTTGGGTTTCTGTGGCTTTAACTTTGATTTCTGGCGCTATTTATCTGTGGCCGGAACAGGTGGCAGAGGAAAAGTAAGCTACCTTCTTGGTTACTCGTTCCCAAGCTATTCCTGGTAACGAGTTAAATTCCTATTAAACTAAGCCGAAATTAAGCGAGCTTTCGGTTGAGGAATAGAACGCCCCAATTCCTGAGCCGTCTCAATCCACTCCTGCATAATCATCTCGATATTTTGTAGTGCTTCTTGATAAGTTTCGCCATCCGCAGCACATCCGGGTAATTCGGGCACTTCGGCAATAAATGCTTGGTCTTCTTGACTCCAGTAGAGGATAATTTCATAGCGAAGCATCGTTTTCACCTCCTAGTTGGTGTTTGAGAATTACCTCACGAATTTGCCTGACTTGATAGGCTTTGGCTTGCGAGCCTTTGGGTTGAAGATTTAGGATTTCTTCAACACCATCTTTAGCAAATATGTGGTGACTGCCGCGAATCCGTTCCTCAAAGCCGAGTCTGCGTAAAAGTTGGCAAAGTTGAGCAAAGGGTATATTGGCGTCGGAATTACCAAGTAAGATTTTAGCTAGCAGTTTGTCTGGTTGACTCACGCTCTGTCCAAGTTATCATTTATTTTATGATGACATATTTCAGAGTTGGCGATCGAAAGTCATTCGTCAGAAATCAGAAGCCCGAATCAAAAATTCTGACGAATGACGAATTCCTTAATAATGAGTACCAGATTTCCGGTAGTGCACCGCTGTCACGCCGTCATTTTTGAGCACATGACCGTTGTCAACCGCCGCATAAACTACCCAGTGATCGCCGCATTCCATCCGACTTATCACTTTGCATTCTAGATAAGCTAGAGCATCAGTCAAAACGAGACAGCCGTTGCTAGCTTCCATTGTTTCGACTCCGGCAAATCTGTCTTCTCCCGGAGCAAAGTTTTTCATGAAATACTTCCGCAACTGTCGCCCTTCTGCCAAGATATTCAGCACAAATTTATCTCCGGCGTACATCAAAGATTCGATCGATCGATCTTTCGCCACCGCAATCGTCACGCCGGGCGGATTAAAAGTTGCTTGCGACACCCAGGAAGCCAGCATGGCACTGGTAACATCATCCCGCTTCGCCGAGACTACGCACAGCGAACCGACGAGTCTGCCTACTGCTTGTTCGGTACGATCGCTACCTGCTGCTAACTGCGGTTTCGGTGCCCGCAATTTTTGCGCTTTAATCAAAGCTTGAGCAAAATCGGTTCCCGTTTCTGTACACTCGTGAATCGTCGCAGCAGTCGGCTTGAATTTTGCTCGAATCGGCTCAAATCCGATGCGATAGCCGGCATCTTTCAGCTTGTTTTCCACTAAGTCGATCGCCTCTCCACTCCAGCCAAAAGAACCGAAAACCCCCGCTAGTTTGCTCTTAGTTGCGGTAGATAAAACAATTCCCAAAGCAGTTTGAATTTGGGTGGGAGCGTGTCCTGCTAGCGTGGGAGTTCCGATAATAAATCCCGCGCATTTCTCGATCGCCTCTTGAATTTCTCCCGGTTCGGCAAATTCGCAGTTGATACTTTCCACAGCAACCCCCGCCCTAGTAATTCCTTTGGCGATCGCCTGCGCTAAAGTAGCCGTATTTCCGTAAGCAGAAGCATAAATCAAAGCAACTGTCAAGTCTTTGGAATTTTGTTGCTGGCTCCATTCCCGATACAAATTGGTCAGTTCGTGGAGGCCGTAACGGACGATCGGGCCGTGACCGGGAGCATAAAATGCTGCGGGTAAATCGGCTAATTTATCCATTGCCCCCAGCACTTGTTTTGCCTGAGATGCGTGCAGAGAATCGTAATAATAGCGCCTGTCTTCGCTGTAAACGCTCCACCCTTCATCGAATACTTGGTCGCCGCAAACGTGGGCTCCAAATAGTTTGTCTGTGAACGCGATTCGAGTTTGCGGATCGTAGGTGCAAAGTTGATCTGGCCAGCGGGGAGTCGGAGTCGCGATGAATTTTAAGGCGTGGCCTTTTCCTAAGTTGAGAGTTTCTTCTCCCCGAACGATCGTAATGTTTAACTCTTGTTCGGGAAAAGCGGATCGCAAACCAATTGCGGCGGGATTTGTACAAACAAAAGCTACTTCCGGAGCTAATTCTAACAGAGCTTTAATTGTTACTGACCTGTTAGTATTGAAATGCCCCAAAATCACGTAATCCAGCTTTGTCAAGTCCACCCGTTCCTGCAAAGATTCGAGATAATTTTGAGTAAAAGATTCCCCCGGCGGGTCGAACAAAGCAGTTTGGTCAGCTTGAATAATATAGCTGTTTGCTGTCGTACCCCTTTGCAGGGAATATTCTACTTCAAATTTGAGTCTGTCCCAAGTGCGCGATCGCACAATAAAAGTATCTGCAGCAATTTGAATAAACTGCACGTCGCGGGGTTTGGCACCAGATGCGAATTGAGGAATCAAAGTGTTAGTCATTAATTGCACCTATGAGAAACTGAACTACAGAACTTCTTTTGATTTCGTGCCAAAATTTAGTATCTACAATGTCAAACCTTGCACCTCTACCCTGTAAATTCGTATCCAGGTCAGTCAGAAATTCCCGGGTTTTCAAATCGTCCCCAATTTGGATAAAGCTCACCCCAATTTCTTCATCTTTCTCTATTTGATTGGCCGCAGTTACAAGAATTTCGGCGATACCAGCGGTATTCTCTGGTTTTTGATCTAGGACTGCAACAATTATTGCTCCTTTCTTCCCTGTGGCATTTGCCTTATTTGCAAAATAATCGCTAAAAGTTTCTTTCAGAGCTTCTTCCAAATGAATTGTCGTCGGAATTTCTGAATCCGGTTCCGTATTTTGTCGCTGCAAAATTTCAGCTAACCGAGCAACATTTGAATTTTTATACTTCCACATAGGAGTAGAAGCTTCGTAAACGGTGATGCCGTCGCTGTCAAATTGCTGACATTTTTTTGCGAGGTCGATCAGAGATGCCTGTGCTTCTACCCAATCCTCGTACCAAGGATGTTGGGGGTCTCTGCTGGCATCGCTTCTGGCAATAATAATTGTGTAATCTCGGTCTTCTAAAAGATTGGCAGGCATTGGCAATTCCCCTAGTAAAAATGGAGTCAAAATGATAACGATTTGCCCGGTAAGTTGGGCAGCGCGCACCCTACGTTTAGAACCTGGTAAGGTGCGCAGTGCGCACCATTATTTGAGAGTTGTTGCGTAGCCGAACTTCTTTCCTAATAGTGATTTCCGACTTTGCGGTGGTGAACGGCCGGCAGTGCGTCGGGATTGGATACGCGGCCGCTATCGACGATCGCATATACGATATGATGATCCGAAAGTTCCATCCGGCTGACTACTTCGCACTCCATGTAAGCCAAAGCATCTGTCAAAATCGGAGAACCGTTGGTAGCAGGTTGAGTTTTAACTCCGGCAAATCGATCGGCACCTGGAGGAAAACGCTTTAAAAAGTGCCTCATCAAGGTTTGATAATTGCCTTCTTCGAGCACGTTGAGAACAAATTTATCTCCCGCGTGCATCATCGATTCGATCGCCCGATCCTTCGCAACTGCTATTGTTAAACCCAGCGGTTTAAAACTTGCCTGCGTTACCCAAGAAGCAAGCATTGCACCGCTAACCTCGCCTTTTTGAGCAGTAATGATGTACAGTCCGCCGCTGATCCGTCCCAAAGCTTTATCGAGGTCGCTGTCGAGAGATTTCATCTGTTTGACAGCCTTGTCCCGCGTCAGCCACTGTCCCAAGTCAGTGCCGGCTTCATCGCAAAGTTGATAAATCGGTTCCGCCGGCGTTTCTTTAATTACAATGTTGGGAAAAGCTTCTTTTAAACCCAATTCTTTGAACTTGTTTCCCAGCGGGTAAATAGATACGTCATCGCCCCCGCCGGATTCGCACAAACCGAAAGATTGTTTGTTGTTAGCTGCAACTAAAATTGTGTTGATGGCAGCTTCGGCATTCGCAGCAGCAGAACCCCCACTCGGCGGCGCACAAATTACAATGCCGGCAGCATTACCGACAAGTTCCGCAACTTCTTGCAAGTCGGCGGTTTTCAAATCCGTCATTTCCACAGCGACACCGGTTTTGGTGATACCGTGGGCGATCGCCTGACTGAGCCGATCGCTAAATCCGTAGTCGGAAGTGTAAAATACCGCTACAGTGGTTTCTGCCTTGGTTTGCGCTTGACTCCACTTTTTGTAGCGCCCGGTGAGTTCAACTACGTTGTGCCGCAGCAAGGGGCCGTGACCGGTCGCAACTGTGCCGATTTCTCCTAATTCTGCCATCCGCTTCATCGCAGCGAGTACCGATCGAGCGTTGGGAGCCATCAAGCACTCATAATAAAAGTGGTAATCTTCCTCAACTGCTGCTAAATCGTCATCGAAGGTGCTGTCGGTACAGTAGTGCATCCCGAAAGCGTCGCAGGTAAACAGCACTTGAGTTTTGCTGTCGTAGCTGAAAATAGTATCGGGCCAGTGCAAGTTCGGGGCCGATACAAATTCGATAATGTGGCCGTTTCCTAAATCTAGTTTGTCCCCATTTTTGACTACCAATCTTTCAAATGGTTGGTGTACAAGATTTTCTAAAAATTGAATTGCTACTTTCGCCCCCACCACAATCGCTTGGGGTGCCAGCGCCAACACGTCTTTGACTAAACCGCTGTGGTCTGGTTCGGTGTGGCTGATAATTAGATAGTCAATCTCTTTGGGGTCAATTTCGCCCGTCAGAGTTTCGATGTACTGCTGGCGAAACTTCTCGTGCGAGGTATCGACGAGGGCTGTTTTTTCACCGCGAATGATGAATGAGTTGTAAGTTGTACCGTTTTTGAGTCCGAATTCGATGTCAAAGCGGTCTCTATCCCAGTCCAGGCATCGAATTGCCGTTGTGTCAGGGGCAATTTCGACTTTTTCCACCGTCAATCTGCGTTGGACTCGTTCAGTCAGCGCTACCATCAGTGCCTCCTTGTCTGTTACCCATTACCTTATTGTCTTCATTCTGACACGTTTCTTTTGTAAATCTTTATAAAATTTCTTATGAGGCTGTTAAGTATCCCAAAATTTATCGGATGAGTCAGTTCGGCAACGCGCACTGTAAGGGATGTAACGGATTTGAGGAAGAAGGAAAATTCAAGAAAATCTATTTTCGGTCTATTAACAGTTGACAAAAAACTTATCTATGTGGTAATAAAAATGAGTTAAAGCGGTTGGGCGATCGCCGCTTTAGAAGACTATCAGTCAAATGCAATTGTCGATCGCGCGGCGATTTGGATTGGGGACAATAACTCGGAATTTCAGTCAACCTAATCAAACGTAAAACGCGATCGCGCTCTCTTATCCCAGATTTCTTTAATCAGTCGGGGAGCTGGGAATAATAATAGAATAAAAAAATTCTCAATCCGCAAGCAACAATCGACTCATTGATGTAAAGCTATGTCTGAAAGTTCCTTTGAGAAAACTGATTTGAGTTGGCAATTAGGACAGTTGCAACAGCGAGTAGAGGAGTGGTGGGAACTAAAAACTGCCCAAAATATACCGAATGTTAAATTGCCATCTTGGTTTGATTCCCCCATCTTGTGGGCGATCGCTAAATCAGCCTTTTGGTTAATCTTAGCATTGCTCGCAGTCTGGGCGAGCTGGCAGATTTGGCAACTGTCGCGTTTTTATATTCACAATTTCAAAAAGAGGAATCAAACAACTGATGGCAGTGCGAAACAAACAATTAAAGATTTGTCCGTAACAGAGTGGTTGTTGCGATCGCACAAGTTGCAGCAGCAAGGGAAATACCGCCAAGCTTGCCGCTGTCTTTACATGGCGGCGTTGCAGCGGTTAAATGATGCGGGAACCGCGATTCACCAACCCAGCCGCACTGATGGCGAATATTTGCAATTAATCGAGCAATTACCCCAGCCAGCGCCTTACGAAACTTTGATCAAAATACATCAGCAACTATCTTTTGGGAATAGGGAAGCTGACGCCTCAACCTTTGAAGAGTGTCAGCAAGCTTATCAACAAATTAAGGATTAAGTAGGTAAACGCAAAAAAACAATAATATCCAATCGATAATTCTAGGGGCAGGTTTTACCAAACATTATTGCCAAAAACCGACAATCTCAAAAACGCCCACCCAATCGCAAATCGCAATCTAATTCTTTCCACATACAAAGGTTAAAGGTCGTACTCGAATAACGCGCGCAGCATCTAAGAGTACGACCTTGAAATGGTGCTATCAGACCGAAGTAGCAAATGCGTTGAAGGCAACGAAACTAGCACCTACCCCAGCAATACGATTCGGGTCAGTGCCACCCACAATCGGTCCTGTCGGTGAATCCCATTAGTTGTCCGTGCCAGCGACTGTCACACAGCGAAGATTTTACCCGCGTACCTCGCTTTCTTGAAAAAAGCTGTAGTGAGGAGCCAGACTGATAAAAAACATTTAACTACTTGCGGGACATATTAGTAGAGCAAGGATTCCTCGCTCTACTAACAGCCTTAAATCAGAGTAATTGTAGTGTTTCCCGGAATGCCGGCATTCGTACCTGGGCCAAAGCCTAAACCCACATTCCCACCAGTCAAACCTGGATTATTGGTAATCGTCAGACTAACGCTAGTTTGACCGGGATTAAAGTTAACCGTGCCTCCAGTAAAATTCCCAAATGGACTAATGGTGTAGTCTATGAAGTTAAAAGGTTGACCAGGAACAGTAGGAGGAGCAATCAAATAGTCCACCGAAGCCGAAACCGAAGTATTGCCAGTCCGATTAATTGTAAAAGTTCCAGAACCACCATCAGTAATAGGATCGGGAGACGAACCGTAAAAGAAGGAAGTCGGAGCGACAGCAGTAGGATCGATAATGCTCAAAACTGCCAGTGACGGACTAGCCAAACTGCCACCACTCAAGAACAAATTCACCGTTTCAGTAGGCTCCGGGATAGAGTCAAATAAAGTTTGAACCGAAACTTGTGCGCTACTTTGTCCGGCTGCAAAAAAGACCCCTTGAGTCACACTGTTGTAATCCGCTGGAGAACTAGCACTACCGTCACCCGTGCGGAACAAAATCGCACTCGGTTGCGAAAGGTTGCCACTGCGATTGATGGTAATCCCCGCAGTGCTGCCCTCGTTGACGTTGTAATTAGCCGCACTGAAGTAATAGGTTGGAACGGTCGTTGGCGCCGGAGTTGGCGTCGGAGTTACCGTCGTCCCAGTTGGCGCCACATCATTAATCGTCAAAATTGACGGACTACTGCCGACATTGCCACCGAAGAGCACCAAATTCACCGTTTCCGGCGATTCCAATGTCAAATCGCTCAAAGCCGTCACCGTGAAACTAGCGGTGGTTTGACCCGCAGCAAAATTCAACACTCCTGCCGACGTTCCAGTGTAATCAGGTGCACTGCCTGTTGAACTTGCCGAACCGTC
>NZ_JAUBSX010000033.1:17988-51160 GCF_036704885.1 Microcoleus sp. F4-D5
ACGTTAATCGTCGCCACGCCACCTTCAGCCACCGTGTAATTTGGTTGGGCGAACTGGAAGAGACTTGGAGATGTCGGCGTCGGAGTTGGCGTCGTCCCCGGAGTCGGCGTCACATCAAGGCCTTGATATTGAATACTCCGCAGTAGGTAGTCGGAACTATCGCTTTTGAAGGAGGGATCGTTGGGGCTATCGTAGGCTTTGGCGGAGAACCGTAATTCGTCAAAAACAACGCTAGTGGAATTTGATACTATCTGGAATTTGAAATTCCCATCGGTACGATCGCCAGTGAAAGTCACTCCATCAGAAGACACAGAGAGGGGTTTAGGAGCGATCGTCGGAGCGTTGAGGCGAGTAATGGTAAAAGCGGTAGCCGGGACCAAAACCCCATTATTGAAGATTTGCAGCAAACCAACTTCATTGCCTTGATCGTTTACTGTAGAACTTGATTTGGGAAGTAATGCACTCAGGTCGATCGTGGCGCTAGTGATGTCTTTGTTATCTGCCCATTTCACCTTCAGCACCTGAGATTTACTGGTGTTGGGGTCATAGTTGATTTCCGCCCGCACTTTAGTGGCGTCGGTGAACCAACCAGGATAATCAGATGGGACACCTATACCTCCGACACCGCCGTAACTCAACCAGCTTTTAGGGTTTTCGTTCGTTGCTAAGGTGAGGTTGCTGATGGCAGTAGGGTTAGTATAGTTCGTTTCCACGCCATCAAAAGCTATCCCAGACAGTTGGATGCCTTGATTCTGGGCGGCAGTAGGCCATTGTGCAATTAGCTCACTGATGCTGTTGTAATTAGTGGTTGTACCCAAAGAACCAGTGAATGAAGTAGCCATAGCTTCTCCTTTGATGATGAATAATTAAGGATTAGAAGTGACTGAAAAACAGAGGTTGGGCTTTCTTGTAGCGATCGGTCACTGCAAGAAAAATTTCGTCATTAAGTACGTGAAGTACGTGCAGGTCAATCAAGTAAAAACGCTCAGGCTGCCAAAATGCTTGCCCAATAAGCAGTTGAAGCCTTTATTGCCCCTGCGTGATTAAATGTTGAGTGTAATTATTACTTGCAACTACTTATACAGATGCTTGTTCTTTACTTTCATCATCGATAACTTCGATCCGGAAGATTTCCAAATAAATTTTTCATCCCTCTAAAGAGTGGGTTTTCCACATCTGTAGAGGAGAGCTTAAATCCCACATTCCGCACCCCCCAACGGGCAGCGTGCGCTGGTTCTGCGGACAAAAGTGAATCAGGATTGACAAAACGTGAGTATAAATACTCCTAAATTTATATTTTTAAGCAGAACTCAGTTGGGAATTCCTGAAAATTGAGGTTCGGGCATAAGTTAAATCTGATTCCATTAAAAATGCGTTAGCGAAGCTGGCCGTAGGCATCGGTAAAACACCAAGTTTATTGCCGATCGGTAATGTGATTGACGATCGCCCTCAAGATGTCAAATGGGTTCTCTACCAGGAGTGAGTTGATTCATTCAAAACCCGGCCTCATGTTATATTTATTTGTACTTACTTACGTAACAATCGATGCACTTATCAAAAAATAGGTTTTGGTTGTTGGGAGCGATCGCCGTTACGGCACTAATTATCATTACCCTGCTATTTGCTCCGGCTAACAACAAAATAAACAGCGGTTCGACTTATAATAGAGGCCCGGACGGATACGGAGCATGGTATGCTTTTATGTCACAACGGGGAACGCAGGTTCAGCGCTGGCAAAAACCTTTTGAAGACTTTGCTAAAAACCAAGATGCAACACAGCTAAGTACACTTTTACGTATCTATAGTAAATTGATACCACAAGCTGTTTCTGATACAGAGAAAAAGTGGGTGGAACAGGGCAATACTTTGGTAAAGTTGGGAGTTCGCGCCCCGGTGACACCAGCACCTTTTAGTAGCTTGCACCCAGCTTCAGCCGGGGAAATCAAGATTGATACGGGGCGGAGAGAGCCCAGCGACAAAAAACAAATTTTAGGCGATCGCTTTGGGGCAATTGTTTGGAAACAAACAATTGGTAAAGGAACAGTTTATTTTGGCGTCGCACCCTATCTAGCTGCTAATGCTTATCAGGATTTTCCAGGCAATTATGAATTTTTAGCAGGGCTTGTTACTCAATTAGAAGGTGGAGAAAAAGAAATCGAAGGAACCCAGCAGGCTATAGCAGTGAATTTTATCCAAAATCCGATCGATCGGCCAACCCAGGAAACGAGTAAAACTCTAAAAAAAATCTGGGTAGATGAATACATTCACGGCTACAAAGATCCAGAAATTATTAAACGCGAATACGAGGGTAATTTATTTACTTATTTAGCCAAAACTCCTCTATTTCCTGTTTTTATACAGGGTACAATTATTCTAATCATTGCTATTTTTGCCGGGTGGAACAGGTTTGGACAGCCTGTAACTCTATCAGCGCCTGCTGTTGACAACAGCGAAGCTTATATTCAAGCATTAGCTGGTGTCTTGGAAAAAGCAAACAGCACTGATTTTGCGGTAGAAATTATCGGAAAAGCAGAACAGTTACAACTGCAAAAAGCCTTATTATTGGGACAGGCATCCCTGGAAAGCGAAAGCCTCACAAATGCTTGGGTGGAGCAAACAGGGCGAAAAGCGGCAGAATTGTCAGAATTGCTGCCGCCATCTCGGAAACAGCGCATCAGCGATACAGATTTGCTAGCCTGGTTGGGTAAATGGGAGCAGATCCGCCAACATCTCCCCTCTGATAGGAAAAATCTCAAATGAGCGAAATAAACTCTATTTTTAAACGCCTCAGCCAAGCCCTTGACAAAATAGTTGTGGGTCAATCTTCTACAGTACAGCAGTTGCTAGTGGCTCTTTTGAGCGGCGGTCACGTGATTGTTGAGGGAGTGCCTGGAACCGGGAAAACTCTACTTGTAAAAGCGATCGCCCAATTGATCCAAGCAGATTTTCGCCGCATTCAACTAACGCCGGATATTTTGCCGTCGGATATCTTGGGAACAAATATTTTTGATTTTAATAGCCACAGTTTTACCCTGAAGAAAGGCCCGGTTTTTACAGAGATTTTGCTGGCAGATGAAATTAATCGCACGCCTCCAAAAACCCAGTCAGCACTGCTCGAAGCAATGGAAGAACAGCAGGTAACTTTAGACGGTGAAACTTTAGCTTTGCCAGAGTTGTTTTGGACGGTCGCAACTCAAAATTCCCTAGAATTTGAAGGCACTTATCCGCTACCAGAAGCTCAGTTAGACCGATTTTTATTTAAACTTGTGGTTGATTATCCCGATGCAGCAGCAGAAAAGCAAATGTTGCTGAACGCAGAGGCAGGATTTCGCGGCAAACGCATCGATTTAGCTAGAATAAAATCTGTAGCAACGGTAGAGCAAATAATTAGCGCGCGTCAAGCAGTACAAACAGTCAAAGTAGAAGAGAAAGTGATCGATTACTTGCTAGCTTTGGTACACAATACGCGAAAACATCCCGATTTGGCATTGGGTGCTTCTGGGCGATCGGCAGTAGCTTGGTTGCAAAGCAGTAAAGCTCATGCTTGGCTGGCCGGCAGGGATTATACTACTCCTGATGATGTCAAGGCGATCGCACTGCCGCTTTTGCGCCACCGTTTGATTCTCAAACCAGAATCGCTGTTAGATGGCTTGCAAATTGATGCGGTAATTGCTTCGGTATTAAAACAAGTCGCTGTACCGAGGTAAACTGAAATATAACTATGACGATCGCAATCAAAATTCTGAACCATAACGACGCAGATATTCTGAAGAATGTCGATCCAGATGTGTTTGACGACGCGATCGACCTACAGCGATCCGAAGAGTTCCTTGCAGATCCGCGTCACCATCTAGCCGTGGCGATCGAGGGTGAATTAGTCGTCGGTTTTGTCTCGGCGGTTCATTACGTTCATCCCGACAAACCGCATCCAGAAATGTGGATTAATGAGGTTAGCGTAGCAGAGACGCACCGCCGGCAAGGCTTGGGAAAACGTTTGATGAATGCAGTATTTGATGTCGCGAGGGAGTTGGGTTGTGCTGAAGCTTGGGTGTTGACCGATCGCGAAAATACAGCGGCGATGAATCTGTATTCGGCTGTTGGTAATCCAGAGACACCGAGCGATCATGTTATGTTTACATTTAATCTGGAGGAATCGAATTCATGACAACAAATCTTTATTACGCAAGTATTGTAGGAATTTAGCGAAAAAATACCACACCAGCCCAATTTTCTGATAAACTACATAACCTACTTGCAAATCATGTAAAGGGAGAAAGCATATGAAATTAGGATATACAATTATATTATAAATTGTCATGATTACTCGTTCCCAGGTTTTTCCTAGGAACCAGTTGAACTCGTTTTAAAGATCGAGGAGATTTTCCTATGTCTATTATGCAAAATAAAACGATTCCTCTACTTCGAGTCACTGGATACTGGCTAATTGCGATCGGCATAATTCATATAATAGGTGACATTGTATATTATTTTGAACCTTGGTCAGATATTGTTCGTAATGGCGTATTCAACGCCGTAGATCCTCACTTCGATCGAGGTGCTGCCTTTTGGATGTTGATGTTAAGCCCATTCCTTTTTGCTTTTGGTCAATTCTGTTTTTGGGCGGAAGAACACAATGTTCGATTGCCCGGTTTTATGGGTTGGAACCTACTGATAACCTCGGCATTTGGCGCATTTCTGATGCCAATTTCGGGATTTTGGCTATTAATTCCTCCATCAATTCTCATGATTGTCGTGTCGCAGTCGAGGGAAGTGAATTCTTCTAAAGCTATAGAAGATGTATAAGCACCGCATCATAACCTTTTTGTAATTGTGTTTTGGGAGGAGAATCTATGCCTATTACTGCTTACGCTTTAAAATTGAAAACAAAATGATTCCTTCTATCCGCCTTTATTTATTGTTAGCGATCGCAATTCCGATCGCCCTTTTGCTGGCCATGCTTGTCAATCAGCAGACAAGTATTATCGGCACTTTGCTATTTGACAGTTTAATTGTAGGTTTAGCCATTGCCGATGCACTGCGCGTCAAATCTCATCACGTGGAAGTAACGCGCCATCCGTTGCACCGACTTTCGATCGGGCGAGACAATCCAGTTTTACTGTCAGTGCGATCCTCTCCGAGGGCTGCGCTAACGGCAAATCAAACAGCTAAAATTCGGCTGTGCGACTCCTATCCGCTAGAGTTTGATGTCTCTCAACCGATGCTGGAAGCAGACCTCAATCCTAACAGCGAGGAAGAATTAACTTATACAATCCGCCCGTCAAATCGCGGAAAATATAAGTGGGGAGATATTCAGGTGCGGCAGTTGGGAACCTGGGGTTTAGCATGGCACGACTGGACAATACCTGCTAGTGAACAAGTTGCCGTTTATCCCGATTTAGTGATGTTGAAAGAACTCTCTATTCGGCTAACATTGGAAAATAGCGGCACAATGCGGCGGTTACAAAAACTCGGGATGGGAACTGAATTTGCCGAACTGCGGGAATACGGTATTGGTGACGATCCTCGCTTGATTGATTGGAAAGCTACTGCGAGGCGATCGCGCCCTTTAATCAGAGTTTTAGAACCAGAAAAAGAGCAAACTTTGATTATTTTACTCGACAGGGGACGGCTGATGACGGCGCGAGTGCAGGGTTTGAAGCGCTTTGACTGGGGAGTGAATGCAGCGCTGTCTTTAGCCTTGGCTGGACTAAATCGGGGCGATCGCGTGGGAGTCGGCGTGTTCGATCGGGAGATCGCGACTTGGATACCTCCAGAAAGGGGTCAACATCAACTATCTAAATTAATTGAACGCCTTGCGCCAATTCAGCCAGTTTTGTTAGAACCAGACTATGTTGGTGCTGTAACTAAATTAGTAAGTCAACAAACTCGCCGTGCATTAGTAGTGCTAATTACTGATTTAGTAGATGTCACAGCTTCTACAGAAATGCTTTCGGCTTTAGCGCGTTTAACACCTCGTTATTTGCCTTTTTGCGTAACTTTGCGCGACCCTCAAGTTGACACAATCGCTCACACTTCCACCGTGGAAATTACACCTGCTTATAATCGTGCTGTAGCTTTAGATTTACTAGCACAGCGTCAGGTAGCTTTTGCACAGTTGAAACAAAAAGGAGTTTTGGTTTTGGATGCACCAGCCAATCAAATTAGCGAGCAATTGGTTAACAGATATCTGCAACTTAAGTCTCGGAATCAGCTTTAATCTTCTCAGCTTCCGCAGCATTCGCAAAGTAAGGTAAAGGCCCTTTGAGAACCGACCAGTTTTTATAGATGAAACCGATTACCCAAGGGGCTGAAAAAGCAAAAAACAAGACGCCTAGCTGTATTTGCGATCGAAATATTTCTAGAGTGCTTCCTGTTTGATTGTCCCAAAATATTTTATATGACAAATTCCAAACTGTAAAACTAATATTTTGCAACATTGTAAAAATTATTACTACAAGTAAGCTGCGGGTTTTTACATATAAAATTGCGTAAATCAATAGAACAATAATCATCGTTATAAAAATCTTATACGCCGCAGTTCCCCACAGCAGACACATAGCTATTATTGCTGTAATATTTCCCCATTTGGCAGCGCATCTGTGTAGCGGAATGCTTATCACAAAAAACGCCATAAAGACAGGACTTATTACATAATTATCCAAGGCAACTTGTAAGTAGTAAAGTGCTGGTGAGAATGATTTTAAAGCTGCTATTAAAATGCTGCTATTTCTCTTTTCAGTCAGTATTTGTTCAACAAAGGAAGGTACAATAAAAGACAAAGGATAATAAAATATTCGGAATAAACCTATTGAAAAAACCACGCTAGCGATCGCCAGACGTACTAATGGCCACCATTGGTAGCGATCGGGAACTTTACCAATGAGATATTTAATTTCAATTCCCGCTAGCCTGCATTGTCGCCACAGCAAAGCCCCTAGTAAAATTAATAAATAAATTGCAAGTATTTCATTAAGTAATGGATCTAATGGTGTTTGATCATCGAACTTTATCCCCCGTGTAGAGCCAATCATGAATATTTGAAAGTAAATGCCCGTAGCTAATAAAAAAAACCAGCCAATCAGATGCCGAAGTTTGATTCGAGAAAAAGGATTGTCTTCGGGAAAGCGGATGTTAATCTGAGTCATGATTTTAATTAATTACTGGACTCGATATGGGTAGGTAAGGTGCTATTTGGGTCAATTTAACGTCAAATGTATTCACAGACTGCTGTTTGACCGTTAGATTTAGATCCCCCCTAGCCCCCCTTAATAAGGTGGGAACCGGAAGTCCTCAAAGTCCCCCTTATGAAGGGGGATGCGAGGGGGATCGCCCCGATTTCAAGATCCAAATTATCTAGGAACTTCAGCCGATCGCCTTTTACTGCAATACATCGCCAACAGCGCAAACAACCCGATCCCAGCCAAATACTTTAACGGATCGGGAATTGCCGGATTTGGCGAGAAAAAACCCTCGATCGTACCAGCAATTACCAGCATCGGCACAATTCCAAATACCAATTGTGCAGCTTGACTACCGTAAAACTTCATAGCATCAGCACGGCGGTATTTGCCAGGAAAAAAGATGGCGCGGGCGATGATTAAACCAGCGCCGCCAGCTAAAAAAATCGCCGGCAATTCCAGGGAACCGTGAGGAAATACAAAGGCCCAAAAAGGGTAAGCTAAATTGTGCTGAGCTACTAAACTGGCGATCGCGCCGATCGTCACTCCATTAAATGCCATAATATAAACAGTGTAAAGACCGAAAACAATCCCTCCCCCAACAGCCGCAAAGCATACGGATAGATTGTTAGTCATAATACCGCTAGAAGCTAAAGGTTCGATTCCCACAATTGAACCCATCCACAATTGCCCGTCATCGCGCACTGTTTTAATCAAATGTTGAGGAACTACTAGGGATAAAAACGTCGGATCTTGCCAAGCAAACCACCAAGCAATCAACCCCATTACTAAAAAAATACCCGTCGCAGTCGCCGTATAACCAAACGTCTGCTGTACCGTAGCCGGAAAACCGCAGCGGCAAAACTCCACTACAGCCTCCCAATCTTGGCGGCGCGAACCTTGGTAAATTTGGGTGTAGCCGCGAGAAGTTAACCTTTGCAAATCTTGTAACAAATTATTACCGACTTCATTTGTCCTCGCCCTAGCCAAATCCGCCGAAACAGAACGGTACAAACTCGCTAATTCCGTGATTTCAGACGCAGGTAGGGACTTTAGCCCCTTTTTTTCTACTTGCTGTAAAAGAGTGTCTAACCGTTTCCAGTTCGGTTCTCGCCGCGCGATCCAACGTTTAATATTCATAAAGTTTTTTCTAAGTTCTATTAGATATAGCTTAAGATAGTTGTAAATTTTCCGCCTCACAGAATTATACCCATCCAGTCATGCCTAAAAAAAATCTTAGTTCTTCTGGACAAACAGGCCCCTTGAGCATCGGCAATGTTGTTAGTGCTAGTTTACGGATTTACCGCGACCATTTTAAGCCATATTTTGGTTTGGCATTCGTAGCTTATCTGTGGTTGTTAGTTCCGATTTACGGTTGGGCTAAATTTTCTGCGATTTCAGCGCTCATTTCTCGTCTGGCTTTCGGTGAAGTTAGCGAAAAGCCAGAGACTCTCAGTGATGCTCGCCGTGAGGTGAATCCTCGGATGTGGCGTTTTTTCTGGGCGGGTATATTGACATTTCTGATTTACATTGGGGTATACGTGGCAGGTACGATCGCTATGATAATTTTGGGAGTGGGGGTTGCTGCTATCTTTGGGCAAAATTACGTAACTATTGTAGCTTTAATGGCAGTTGCGGTCATTGCTTTGTTAATTATCTATATCCGAATTCTCTCTCGCTTGCTGATTGTTGAGCTGCCGCTGGCGATCGAAAATAATATAGGTGCTAGTTCAGCAATAAGTCGCAGTTGGGAGTTAACTAAGGGGTCGGTCGGACGCATTCAGTGGATAGTTTTTGTCGGCATTTTGGTTTCACTGCCGATCACGATTGTTGTGCAGATACTTAGTGCGATCGTTCAACTTGTTTTAACTCCACTTTTGGGCGCAGAAACCAGTCTATTTTACTTAGTTTATTATCTTCTGATTTTGCCCTTGAGCTTTGGCAGCGGTGCGCTTGTGACTCCTTTTTGGCAGGCTATGAAAGCCATTATCTACTACGACCTCCGCAGCCGCAAAGAAGGTTTGGGTTTGAAAATGCGCGATCGCTAATTAAGCCTAAGTCAAAACACAAAATTTGCTCAAATTTATGCGACTTTTTAATCGATTCACTCTCCACACTCCAGAAAGTGTTGAACTCGAATTTACCTTAGCGGGAATTGGCAACCGCGCATACGCATTGCTGATCGACTATATCATTTTGGGTTTGATCGTAGTAGTGTTTTTATTAGGTGCGCTGATATTTAATTTAGTGTTGCTTGAGACGATAGCCAAGTTGCTAGGAAGTACCAATCGCTTAGAACTCTGGTTGATAGCAGTTCAGGTATTAATTGGTTTTTTCATTTATGTAGGTTACTTTGTCTTTTTTGAAACAGCGTGGTCTGGTCAAACACCAGGCAAGCGTTATGTCAAAATCCGAGTAATTCGAGATGACGGCCGTCCAGTCAGGCTTCAGCAATCAACTCTACGGGCTTTGCTGCGGCCTTTTGACGACTTATTTTTTATAGGTGTATTTTTCATAGTTTTAAACCAGCAGGAAAAACGTTTAGGAGATTTGGTAGGAGGAACCCTGGTAATTCAAGAACAACAACCCATAACAACTGCTGCATTGAAAGTATCAACACCGGCTCAATCCCTAGCAAAAAAACTGCTGATAGAAGCCGATATTTCGAGCTTGCTGCCAGAAGATTTTGCTGTAATTCGAGAGTATTTGCAGCGGCGCGAAGCTATGATCCCAAATGCCAGAAATGAATTGAGCAAACAACTGGCTACTCAGGTTAAACAAATCATTAGTTTGGAAAAACTGCCGACCAAAGTTGATGCGAATGTTTTTTTAGAGGCTGTATATCATGCTTATCAGCAGCAAGTTGACAATTAATATCAAGTCCAGTTAATTACTTATAAATCCACGGGAATATGGCATAGGGAATTGGCCAGGGGGCATGGGTGATTAATCTGACTAAAGCAGGAATTATCCACTTACCCTCTGATTTGTCACCGGCAACTTTACAATAAACTCAGTTCCTTCACCAACCTGACTGACGCAGCTCAGCTTGCCGCCGTGAGCTTGAACAATTACCTGATAGCACACTGAAAGTCCCAAACCCGTGCCTTTTCCCACAGGTTTAGTAGTAAAAAACGGGTCAAAAATCTTGTCTTGAATTTCTGCTGGAATGCCAGTTCCCGTATCGCGGACAGAGATTGTTACCCAGTCCGGCTCGCTTTGCCAACTGCGGATAGTTAATTCCCCGGGTTTGCTCGTTGACTGGAGCGCGTCTAAAGCATTGTCAATCAAATTATAAAATACTTGGTTGATTTGACTGGCATGACATTTGACGGGTGGCAAACTGCCGTATTGCTTGTCGATTTTGATATTTGTTTTTAGCTTATTTTGCAGCATCAAGAAACTGCTTTCTAAACCTTCATTCAAATCTACTGGTTGTAATTCAGCGTGGTCTAAACGAGAAAAATTTCGCAGCGTCATCACGATCGATCGAATCCGTCCGCTGCCTTCCCGCATAGACTTGAGCAGTTTGCCAAAGTCTTCTCGAATGTAATCGAGTTCTAGTTCTTCATTGATTTTGACAAGTGCTGCCGCTGCTTCCGGGCAGGCATGACCTGCCAGTTCTAGAGCTTCGTTCAATACTTTGAAATATTCTTGAGCGTGAAACAAGTTAGCGTGGATGAAATTGTTGGCGTTGTTAATTTCGTGAGCAATTCCCGCTACCATTTGCCCCAAACCTGACATTTTTTCGCTTTGAATCAATTGCTGCTGTGTCGATCGCAATTCTTGGAACGCTGCTTGCAATTGCTGGGTTTGAGCTTCAGATTTGACCGCAGCTTCTCTGACTTTACTGTAAAGTTCTGCTTGCTGAATGGCGATCGCCATTTGGTCTGCTAGCTGCGACAGCAACTCCATTTCTTGCCGCTGCCAGTTGCGGGTATCCCCGCACTCGTGAGCAATCAGCAAACCCCACAGTTTACCGGGAAATTTTAAATTACAACTTCCGGCTGTAGGAAGTGAATTTTCTTCGCTTCGGGAGGTAACAATCGGTACGATCAGATTAGCTTTTACCTGCAAACTGTCTAAAAAATCAACGTGGCAAGGCTCTAAACCGGCATTAAAAATATCATTAATTGCTTTGACTCGCCCTTGCTGGTAAAGATCGGCGTAATCTCCCCTGAAACACTTATCGGCCCCCATATCTCCTAAAATAGAAGGCCAAGGAACCGTCATGTTTTCAACCACAACTTTTCCCTGCCAGTTGTCTTGAAACTGGTAGATAATTACTCGATCGCACTGCAACAGTTGGCGGACTTCCCTCACCGCTGTTTCCAGGATAGTTTCCAAATCCAGGGTACTGCGAATTTGATTGCCGATCAGCCGCAGCAGCGATTCTCGTTCGGCTTGGCGACGGGTGTTGCTATAGAGTTTGGCTTGATTGATCGCGATCGCCAATTGCGATCCTACCCCTTCTAAAAGCTGCCGTTCCCAATCAGTCCATTCCCGTTCGCGATCGCACTGGTGCAAGCCAATTATGCCGTTTACTTCACCTTGATAGCGAGTAGCTACTGCCAGCATGGACTTAATCTCCAAAGCTTCGGCAATCTTTCGGGTTTGTTCGTTCAATCCCGGAAAATCCAGAAACTTCGTCAAAGCTAGCGACTCTTGCTGAGACACCACTGCCGCCAAGTGCGGATTGTCTGTCATCGGTACTTTCATGCCCAGTTGGATCGGATAGTCTCCGGCGTTGTACTCTCCGCGCGTGACTAAAGTTTTTTCTGTATTTGATTCTTTGACTAAAATGCTCACGCGGCTGCACTGTAGCACTTGTCCCAGCAATCTGCAGGCAGATGTCAAAATTTCTTCTATGTCAAGTGTACTGCGAATTTCATTATTAATTTGGTTCAGCAAGTTTGATAACTGAACTTGCTGCTGCATCTGCACGATCAGGGCTTTTTGTTTGTCTACTTCCGGCTGCGAAAGACTTTCTTCCTGCCTCCACTTTTCAGGTTCAGGCAACCGCGAAGTTAATCTCGGCGAGGGGTTTTCTTGTTCTTGTATTTTTAAAGACATGTTTACTCAGAATTGGTACAGTATTTTGATTGAGCCTGGTTTTTTAGACCTCTGCTTACCCCGCCAAGATCCCGATCGTAGCTACCAGGATTTTTGGAACATCTTAAGACATTATAAAGGATGCAGCCAGAGCATAGCAATTATTTCCTTTACAAATATTTATAAATACTAATTATGCGCTCTGTAGCCGACAATACTAATTGTCCGCGAACTCTTGAACTGTATCAGATGTCAATCAGACTTCACCAGCAGGTTAAACTCAGAAAATTAATCTAAAATCTATCTTTAGTTCAATGTTTGCGCGCGATCGTTCACTATGGAAAACTCAATTACCGACAATTTTCGGCCGGCAGCAAGCACCGACAACCTTACATTTGGATTGACAGGTAAAAGTCAAATTAAAATAGCTTTGGCGATCGGCAATTCGCGACTGCACTGGGGATTATTTGCGGGCAAAACCCTGGCAAAAACATGGGATACAGAGCATCTCAAAGCTGATGCTGTTTCTCGGCTCTCCGAGACCGAAAAAGCCGAATATTTGGTGCAAACAGTAATGAGGTCGATCGAGGAAATATCTTCTCAAAATCTCCTTTGTCTTCCTGCTGCTCCCGCTTTTTCTAGTCCTCACACACTTTCTTTAGTTCCCCTGCCTCTAGTTTTAGCCTCAGTTGTTCCCCAACAAACAGCAATTTGGCAGAGTTATCCTGATGTCCGAATTATTACTTTAGACCAGTTGCCGGTCAGGGGACTCTATCCTACCCTGGGAATTGACAGAGCTTTGGCTCTACTGGGTGCTGGCAACCAATTGGGTTGGCCAGTTTTACTTATAGATGCTGGTACAGCTTTAACATTTACTGGCGCTGATGTCAATAGGTATTTAGTTGGGGGCGCAATCTTACCCGGTTTGGGTTTGCAGTTATCGTCGCTAAGTAAAAAAACCGCTGCATTGCCCTTAATCAGCTTACCAGAAAATCTGCCGCACCGCTGGGCGAAAGATACTGCTGGGGCTGTTCAAAGCGGAGTTGTGTATGCGACGGTGGCAGGAGTTAGGGATTTTATTGAAGATTGGCGGTGTTTGTTTCCTGATAGCAAATTTGCACTCGCGGGGGGCGATCGCGCTATGCTTTTAAAATACCTCACCGCAGCTTTTCCCGATACAGCCGCACCCTTAATTGACGCACCAGAGGCTATTTTTTGGGGAATTAGCCTGTTGACTGTTGACTGTTGACTGTTGACCTGTATCCGATAAAAAAGCCCCCGAACTCATCCGTGATGTCAATGCTTCAATTCTAAAATCTAAAATCGATTCCGTGATGTCAATGCTTCAATTCTAAAATCTAAAATCTAAAATCGATTGACTGTTAAAGGAACCCCCGAACTCATCCGTGATGTCAATGCTTCAATTCTAAAATCTAAAATCGATTCCGTGATGTCAATGCTTCAATTCTAAAATCTAAAATCTAAAATCTAAAATCGATTGACTGTTGTCAGTTGTCATTTTATCAATGACCAATGACCAATTCCCAATTCACTTAGCAAACTCGCGAATATACTTAGCAACAACCTCCGGGACTTCTTGCGGCAAATTGCTTGCCCCCGGACTGACCAATTGCAGTTCGGCATTAGGAGCCAGAGCAGCATAGGATTGACACGCAGACGAAGCTGCGGGGGTATCTTCAGAACCGTGCAACAGCAAAACAGGCGCTTTCAGCAAAGGCAAATTCTCATCAACTAATTCCGCTGTAATTTCCGCCCGCCGCCGCCGGAACAGCAACTGCACGGCAACTGGGGACTGCATCAACTGCTGTCTGAACTTTAGCAGTCCGTCAATCTTTTTTTTGCTGCCCAGCAACTGAGCAATTGGATAGATCGATCGCAGCAACCAGAAAGCGAACGGAGGTTGTCCGATCAGCCAGCTAGCCGTCTGCCAGCGCCCCCGCCGGTTGCCAACCTTGGCGCCTTCTGGGGCCAACAACACCAAACCCTGAACTCGATCGGGATATTTGATAGCGTAGCTGGTGGCCACCCAGCCGCCCAGAGAGTGAGCGATTAAATAAACCTGTCGCACGTTCAAAGTATCGAGGTATTGGGCGAGACATTCTACTTCCAGGTCGATCGAATAATGAAGATTCCGGCGTTCCGAGTCGCCGAATCCCAGCAAATCCGGTGCGAAGCAGTGGTAGTAGGGGCTCAAATGTTCGATCGTCTGCAGCCACTGACTGCTGTCATGCCAAGAACCGTGCAAAAATACTAAATTCGGGCCTTGACCGACCTCGTGCCAGAAGATTTGCCCTACAGAGAGTTTTACCCGAGAATTGCGTAGCGGTGAGTACATCCGGTTAAATATTTAGTAATAAAAAGATGATTAATTTAATGTTCAGAGATTGTGAATAAAAGTAGCAAAACAGTGAAAATTAATTTCACAGTCATAACAGAAAACTTTTGATGGCGAGGTAATTTCCGACTTTTCTCAAATTTGGATGCCCCGCCGGTTTACGCCAAAGTTGTCAGACCTTGAAAATAGTCCTGTAAATGTTGGTCGTTATCGTGGCTGAGCTGGCCCTCCGGCAGCGATGCGGGCAAAAAAGCCTCAACCTCGCTGACTTCAAGCGTATCCTGAACTTGCATCTTTCCCTCTACCTCTGCTGCCACCACGATACAAATCGAGTGCAGCCGAGGGTCTCGATCTGCCGCCGAATAAACACCCACCAAGCGGCGGATTTTTACTAAATCGAGTCCTGTTTCCTCTGCTAATTCCCGCCGCACCGTTGTGGGAATATCCTCTCCCCAATCCACCATACCTCCCGGCAGTGCCCAGCGACCGTTGTCGCGGCGGCGAATTAACACAATTCGCCCGTCAGGCAATACGGGAATCACCGCAGTACCAGTGACGGGATGTCGAAAAATCAGTCCCAGCACAGTTTGTAAAATTTGCCACAATCGACGCATAAACTCAAAAGCTTGTTTAGGGGAAAGTAATTTCAGGTTTCTTAGCTGGCAGCTCAAAAGTCTTTATTTTTAATTTTTCATTCAGGCGAGAGGTCTGGCAAGTCTTCTAATATCTCGGCTGCGTGAGTTTCAGGTTTGACTTTCCGATAAACCTTTTCAATCCTACCATCAGGGTCGATCGCGAAAGTCGATCGAGTAATTCCCATAAATTCTTTTCCCATAAATTTTTTGAGTCCGTAACAGCCATAGGCGGTAGCAACTTCGGCGTTTGAGTCGCACAGCAAGGGAAAAGGCAGTTGATATTTAGCTGCAAACTTGGCGTGGGACCCTGCCCCGTCTGTGCTGACGCCGAGGACTGCAATATTGCGCGACTCGTAGTGTGAGTAAATGTCGCGAAAGCCGCAAGCTTCTTTGGTACAGCCGGGGGTATTGTCCCGAGGGTAAAAGTAAAGTACAACTCGCCGCCCTCGAAAATCTGCAAGGCTGACGGCATTGCCTTGCGCGTCGGGCAGGCTGAAGACAGGAGCTAAGTCACCGGGATTTATAGTCATTTGTCGTATTTTTGTCAATTGTTTATAGAAATCTTCTTGAAGATCGAAAACATTGCGTCCCATCGGGCCCGGATTCCCAGGGACTTTAATCCCCGTGTTCTTTTTTCTGGGTCTTGTACCGGGTGTGCTATGATCGTCATCGGTCTAAAATTGAGTATAACTAGCCAACGTCAAAACTTAACTGGATTAGTTGAGTGCGTAGTCACACCTAACGGTGTTGCGGTTTAGGAAAGCTAAATTTGAAGAAAACCTAACTACATAAAGAGAACTGATCGAGTACGGTAGGGCATACCGGAATTCACGCTTGGGGAGAAGACACCGATAATGCGGCTGGAGAAATCCTGTCGCAAGCAAGTGACTTCGCTGAACCGAGAATCTCTGTCACCAAGAGTGCACAGAGTGCCAACCTTAAGAATCCCCGTGCGTGAAAGCCCGGGGACTGTCAATGTTTATTAGTGAGGTCAGAATGGCTAAGCGCCGCAATCTCAAGAAAGAGAAGGCACAACGAAATCAAGCATACGCTCGCAAGTTTCGCAAGCGGAGAAATCAAGATATGTTCTCCAACAAGAGAAGGCGATTTGACGGTGGCAACGGCGGTGGCAACGGCGCGATGAGCGGTGGCAGACAGGACAAAGACATGGCTGCTGCTGAAGATTAATTGAGTCAGGCTATCTGCCGAACTTAGAACCAGAGTGGAAAACACGATCGTTCTTTCGTAGAGATAGCCAGCCGGAATTTGTCCAATAATTCAACGATGTTTAGGCGATCCGATCGCGCGCAGCGATAAGTGACTTTCTCACTTGTTCAAACCCGGTACCCCCGTAACTATTGCGAGCCGCCACCACTTGCTGAGGTGCGATCGCGCTGTAAATGTCTGTCTCAAAGGCTGGGTGCAAGTCTTTCCACTCCTCAAGTGTCAAATCTTTGAGGAGTTTGCCCCCCGAAAGGCAAGTTTTGACGACTTTGCCGACAAGGTTGTAAGCTTCCCGGAAGGGAACGCCTTTGGCGGCCAAGTAGTCGGCTACGTCTGTAGCGTTAGAAAAGTCTTCCGTAACAGCAGCAGCGAGGCGATCGCCATTAAACTCGATTCCTTCGCGCAACAAAATGGTCATTGCTTCCAAGCAACCCTGTACCGTTCTTACGGTATCAAACAAAGCCTCTTTATCTTCTTGTAAATCTTTGTTGTAGGCCAAAGGAAGTCCCTTCACTACTACCAACAAGGCTTGCAAGTTACCGAACACCCGCCCCGCTTTGCCCCGCACCAACTCCGGCACGTCGGGATTTTTTTTCTGGGGCATGATGCTAGAACCCGTAGCGCAGCTATCTTTGAGCGTAATAAATCCAAATTCGTGAGAAGACCACAAAATCATTTCTTCTGACAATCGGCTCAGGTGTACCACAATCAAGCTGGCTGCAGCGAGAAATTCGATCGCAAAATCTCGATCGCTCACTCCATCTAAGCTATTAGCATAAACCTTGTCAAAATGCAATAGTTCTGCCGTATATTGTCGGTCGATCGGGAAAGTCGTCCCCGCCAGCGCGCCACAACCCAAGGGCGAAACATTCACCCGCTTGCAGATATCGCCGAGACGTTCCCAATCGCGATCGGTCATTTCAAAATAAGCTAACAGGTAATGAGCCAAACTGATAGGCTGAGCGCGCTGCAAGTGCGTGTAACCGGGGATTAAAGTTTCTACGTGACGATCGGCAAGATCGAGCAAAACCCCTTGAAATTCGCGCAATTGCGATCGAATTTCGGCGATGCGATCGCGCAAATACAAGCGAGTATCGGTGCCGGCTTGATCGTTGCGCGATCGGGCCGTGTGCAACTTTTTCCCCGCATCCCCGACGATATCCGTCAGCCGCTTCTCTACTGCGAAGTGAACGTCTTCTGCATCAACTCCCGGAACAAAAAGTCCTTGGCGGTATTCGCGGCGGATCTGTTCCAAACCATTGACTAACTGTTCGCCTTCTGCTGCGGAAATAATCCCCGTTTTTGCCAGCATTTTAGCGTGAGCGACAGAACCAGTCAAGTCGTACTCAATCAATTCAATATCGAAGCCAATACTAGCATTGAATCGGGCGATCGCCGGGTGCAGGGCCGATTCAAATCTTTGACTCCAAGTTTTTTGTTGTGTTGTCATTGCTCAAGCTAAAACTAGATTGTATCTCTGTTGCAGAAGTCTATAAAAACCTGTTTTTATAGACTTTAGTCCTTCCTCCGGTTTGCAGTCAAGACTTTAGTCCTCCCTCCCTAATTCTGCAAGAAAAAACTCAAGTCTTGACTGCAAATTTTTTATACATCTTTTGACCAGAAAAAACTGAAGTCTTGACTACAAATTTGTGAAACTTTTGCTGCATCAGAAATAAGGGAAGTTTGGGCTACAAACATTTTAAATCGGTTGCCGATAGCTTCTGCGACAATAACTCTAACGAAAAATCCCTTTAAAGAACCAGCCAACAAAAATACCTATAAAAAAAGCTCCTATTTGACCAGTCGAAACAAAATTGTTCCAAGCTTTCTGGAAATTCGTAAAAATCTCGTAACTTTGACCCAAAAGTACCGTCGAACTCAAATGAAATTTCAAAACTAACACGTGAGCGGCATCGTTCCAATTCATCAAACTGGTTAATCCAGCAGTGATTTCCGGCATTAAATTAACTATCATGGTGATTTTCTCCTGCTAAAGGTGTTACCCTAAGTACAACCAGCGTCATGTCATCTTCGTTGCGATTGCCAATGCCGATAAACTGGTGTACGCGATCGAACAAATAATCCAAAATTTCTTCAGACTGCTGATAATTTTGACAGGCCCACTGAAAAGCCGAGGTCAAGTTATCCTCATCAAACCGATCGCCCCTTTGATTAGCAGCATCAGTAAATCCGTCTGTGTAATAAATAATAGTATCCCCTGGCTGCAATTGTACTTGAGCTTCTTGGTAGTGCGAATCAGCATCCAGGCCAATTAACATTCCCTCCAAAGTATCGAGCTGAAGAATCGAATTAGTTGCAGCTTGCCACAGCAAAGGCGGGTGGTGAGCGGCATTGCTGTAAGACAAAACGCGAGTTTTCGGGTCGTACTCCGAATAAAACAGAGTCACAAAACGGTGAGAATTTTCCAAATCCGCGTGCATAACCCGGTTTAAATGTTGCAAAATTCTCGAAGGCGAGTGGCGGTTCAAAACCTCCGCCCGCAGCATACCCCGCGTCATCGTCATCAGCAGGCCAGCCGGCACTCCTTTGCCCATCACGTCGCCGATTACAATGCTCCAGCGGCCCTTGTCGATTTTTGACTTGAGATTTTTAATCAGCGATGGGGGGTGTTCCACCTCATCCTCCTTGCCGATCGGGTCATAGTCAGCGGGAATAAAATCATAATAATCTCCGCCGACTCTGCTAGCAGTTTGGCAGCGGGCGGCCACGTCAACACCGGGAATTTTCGGACAACTGCGGGGTTGCAGTCGCAATTGAATTTCCGCCCCGATTTCTAACTCTCTGTCTAAGCGTTCTTTTTCAGCCAACTTAACAGTAAGTTCGTCTTTGGATATTGCCACCGCGGTTTGATCTGCCACCAACCGAACTAATTTCTGTCTGCCGGGAGTCCACACATATTGCGGGTCACTGCTAAAAACATAAAGCCGTCCGCGTTCCAAATTGTTGACTAAAATTGGCGCACCAAACAAATGAACGTCCGGGCCCAAATAACGGCCCACTTGCAAGTCTAGACTAGAGGTTTGCCCAGACGTTTCGGAAAAAGATTCAGCAGCACCGCCGTTAGCACCTGCTGTCGCTTGCCTGGTGGCTATTTCCAGCGCTTTTCGCATATCTTGGCACTGCCGTCCTTCGTGACAGTGCAACTGCTGGAACCTGACTTGACCGTTAGGTTTGAACAGTACCAAAGCTCCGCCGTCGGCATCGGTAACGCGAGTCGCCACCAAAGGCACCAACTCCAAAAATTGGTTGAGATTGTTAAAACTGCGCAGGGCAAATCCCAGCGAACCCAACATATCTTGAACGTTGTGCTGGTATCGGTGCAAGCGCGCCACCAGTTCTTTGAGGGCAAATACTGGCGTCGCGTCGGTAGAATTGCGACCCGGAGGGCGGTCAGCAGGTTGAGGTGAGGAGCGAGGCAAAGGCACAGCAGTCATTTTAGATTTGTGATTTTCGATCTTAGAACGAGGAGGAATGATTGAGGACTTACGCGCCACTTGAACAAAACCCGGTTTTTTTTCGAGCAAGTAGTTTGGGTTGAGCAGGTAGGTTGGGCAGTAGGGGAACTTTACCCAACAGTATCAATTGTAGATTTGAGATTTTCAATTAAATAAAAAATTGGAGATTTTTGCTCGCATCTCAAATCTAAAATCGCCAATTCTTTAATCGTTTGTTGGGTGTCGATCGCGCTTTGATTCCAACAAAGCAAGAACAGGGCGAAGATATTTTTTCTAGATATTTAGTTTTTTACTCGCCACCCGGTGGCGAGCGGCGCAAGTCCTGCGATGGTAGTTTAAGGTTAAGGATTTGAGATTTTGAACTTCTGTATCCGCCTCCAAAAATTAGGACGACCACAGATACCTCATCAATCTAAAATCTAAAATCTAAAATCTAAAATCGAGTAGGGCTTCCACAAATTCGTAACTAGAAAACGGACGCAAGTCTTCGATGCTTTCCCCGACTCCAATAAACCGGATTGGCAGACCGAGCTGCTGCACTACTGCTAGGGCAACACCACCTTTAGCAGAACCGTCGAGTTTTGTCAATACTACTCCGCTTAATTTGGCCGATTCTGCGAACACTTCTGCCTGTCGCAAACCATTTTGACCCAGTGTGGCATCCAAGACCAGTAGAGATTCTACGGTAGCGCCTGGGGCTTTCTTATCTACAATGCGACGGATTTTACTTAATTCGTCCATCAGATTTTTTTTGTTTTGCAGGCGGCCTGCGGTGTCTACGATCAGCAGTTCTGTGCCTCGGGCGGTGGCGGCGGCGATCGCATCAAACACGACAGCAGCCGGATCGGTATTTTTCCCTGGGTTGGCAATAATTTCGACCCCGCTGCGGGAACCCCAAACTTTCACTTGTTCGACGGCGGCGGCGCGGAAAGTGTCGGCGGCGGCAATTAGGGTTTTGTACCCGGATTTTTGGGCAATGTGGGCTAGTTTGCCGATCGTCGTAGTTTTGCCCGCACCGTTGACTCCTACGATCAACCAGATATTGAAGGTGTCTTTTTCCGGGGCAAATGTCAGGCTGTAGGCGGGATTGCCGGCGGCGGTTTCGGCACAGGGAGCGTCGAGAATGTCGCGCAGGATGGTTTTGAGGTAGGCTAGAGCCTGTTCTGGCGGCAGCACTTCTTGTTTGAGTCTTTCTTGGAGGCGACTGATAATGATGTCGGTGGCTGCGACTCCGACATCGGCTTGCAGCAGCAAAGTCTCAATTTCGGCTACCGCGTCTTGATTGAGCGGGCCTTGACCGACGATCGCCTTTAGTTGATTAATTAAACTGCGGCGCGTTCTTTCTAAGCCTTGGCGCAGTTTTTGCAGCCAAGTGATTTCCTCGACGGATACTTGGTCTGGTCGGCGACCTTGACTGGCTAAGATTTCTGATGACCACAGGAAGCCTTCGTCAAAGGCAAAACCGGGAATTTCTTCGATAATTGCCGCTCTCTCGGCGGCGGCTGCAATAGCCTCTGGTTCTTCCAGGGCGGTTTCTTTGAGGCGTTCGATGCGCTCCATGCGATCGGCCTGAGCTCTGGCCCAAAACGGCAGGGCTTCGGCTGCTTCGCCGTCGGATGCGAGTGATTCGGTTTCTACAACCTCCGTTGCAGGTTCGGTAATTTCTATATTTTCTGCTGTAACTTCTAATTGTTGAGCAATAGGTGCAGTGTCGATCGCCCCGGCTTTTGGTTGCAGAGTTTCTGGAATTTCTACTGGGTTAGCTCCATCGATTTCTACTCCCTCGGTAGCTTCAACCACTGGAGCTTCTGGAACTTCTGCAACTTCTGCAACAGTTTGTGCTGTCGGTGCCGGTTCTAGTTCGATCGCCTCCGTTGCTTCAACAGCCGCCGCTTCTGCAACTTCTGCAACTGTCGCGATTTCTGTTTCGGCTGCTGGAACTTCAGCCGCTGCTGTCTGGGCAACTTCTGTTTCGGGTTTTTGCTGTTTTTGAATATTTTTGTAAGCAGCTTTGGCCCAATTGAGATAATCTTCGGCTACAGCGGGGGAACTTGAATCTGCTGCTGTATCTGTTTGAGGCTCAACCGGTGCGGATTTTGCCGGCTCATCTTGAGTTTGTTCGGGTGTATCTTTTTCGGAAGATTGACTTTCGCTGTACTGGCGACGAAACCAATTAAAAACCATAGAAGTAAATGGGGAATAGAGAAGAGTTATTAGTCCAGTCCTGGACGCCTTAAGGCCAGAGAAACCGGGTTTTTTATCTTACTGTGGACTATAACGAAGGATTTTCGTAAAAAACCCGGTTTCTGACTGCCCGTGCGTCCAGGACTATAGTCATTAGTCATCAGTTCTTAGTTTAGAGCGGATTGCCGATCGCTACTGACCAAAGACTGATGACTGATAACTGCTGACTATCGATTACTGACTAATAACTTCTGCATTGATTTTATCGACTACTCGGCGGAGGACTCCGTTGATGAAGCGATGTCCTTCGTCGCCGCTGTAGCGTTTTGCCAGTTGGACGGCTTCGTTGACGCTGACTTGTTCGGGTAAGCCGAGATATAGCATTTCGGCGATCGCGATTCTCATGATATCTCGATCGATCCGGGGCAACCGTTCTATTTGCCAGTCTACCAGCGCTTCCGAGAGCAATTCGTCAATTTGAGGGCGGTTGGCGCTGACTTTGGTCAGGATTTGCAAAGCATAGGTGCGGACATCTTGCTGGTTGGCTAGCTGGATCAGTTCTGGAAACTCCATTGCTGAACCGAGACGGTTGATTGCGGTTTGGGTGAGTTCGACTGCTTCCCGCACCATTGCTCTAGCACTTTGTATATCGGCAGCGCGGATTTCGCTGGCAAGCAGTTTGTCGCTACTCCGCTGCACTTCGGATGCTGCTGTTTCTAGGGCTTCTTGAACTTCTGCTGTCAGGGTGCGGATGGCGGCGAGGAGGACATCTTGCAGTTTCTTGGCTTCTAAGAGTTCTGGATTCGCCGGCAGTTGGCTGATGCCGAGGAGTGCGAGTTCGCGTGCTGTTTCGCGGGCTTTTTTCATAGTTTTTAGATAGGGATTGAGAAGTTAGGAAGTTTTTCGCGCGCGGACTTGAACTTTAGCAGAAAACTCGACTAAAAGCGGTACAAGACCAGCCGTCTGACTCACCAGCAGCAGCTAGTTTACAGAGACTTCGCTGTCAAACCCAAGATTTATCCTCGAAACCGGCTTTGTGAGTGTAGGCTTTCTCGGTTTGGGCTGGTTTTGTCCAAAATACGTCTGCTACGGGGAAAGTTTACACGGCCTTACGGGCCACTACAGATGTCTTGGTTTAGTCTTCTTCGAGGGGGACAGCCTGGTATCTTGATTCGGATACCAAAGGTTCGAGTGTTTTGCCCGTGGGTTTGTCGCTGATGACTGCAATTGAGTTGTTGGGGTTGACGATGCCGCCAGAGATGATGACTTTAAAGGCATCTTCGATCGACATTGACACGTTGACTAAATCTGCCTCCGGGACTATAGCGTACCATCCGGTGGTGGGGTTGGGAGTGGTGGGGATGAAAATGCCGATCGGGGTTTCGCCGGACAGGTGAGGCGGGATATCGTTATTATTGAGCGTACCGGTCACAAAGGCTAAAGTCCAGATGCCCCGCCGGGGATACTCCACTAACACGACGCGGCGAAATTTGTCGTTTGATTTGAGGATGGTTCCCAGCAGTTGTTTGAGGGTTTTGTAAACCGAACCGGCTAGGGGAATTGCCTGCAACAGCCGTTCGCCAAAGTCTAGCAGCCACTTGCCAAAAATGTTTCGGGCCATTAAACCGATGACTAAAATGCTCAGCAGAGGTACAGCCAGCCCTACTAAGAGATTTAGCAGATTCACCAAAATTGGGTTGAGTCCGTCAAAAGGGTTGATCTGCTTGGGAATTTTGGTGAGAAAGTTGATCACCCAACTGGCGACGGTAATTGTCAGCCAGATGGTGGTAGCTAAGGGTATCACTACCAGCAGACCTGCGATCAGGTCGTTTTTTAAGTCTTGTTTGATGCGTTGGAGCACGGCGGGTCAAATCTCCTCGTAACTGGTTGCCAATAACCTGAATAAACCTGAGACTAAAGCAACTGCACGGGCTTTACTGGAAGTCACCACAGACGATCGTCGTTCAATGTCTGCTAAACTCTACCCTTTCTGACGGGCAAGAGTTAAGGATCGCCGATGCTGTACCTATATTTTAAAGAATTATTGCAAGTTGGCGCTTGGTTTTAATATATGCGGGCTGTGCAACAGCGATCCCTCTTGTATATTTTAAGACAGTTTGACTCGAACTCAACCAATAAGCCGATCGGTCAGAGGCTGCCTGGGAGTGGAAGTGCAGCCACTCCAGAGGAAATTTTCTGTGATTTGTCTGGGAAATTAATTGGTCGATCGAGCTTTCTCAGATGTTAAGCTGGGTCGCACTTCGTTGTAACTCATATTTTGCACTATTCCACAGGAGATGGATTTTCTCGCTTCACAGGTCCGAAAGACTGTTGAGAAAAGGCTTGTTGAGAATTGTGCCCGATCGCGCTTGTCCGGAATTCACCGGCATCTATGCAGAATCTGTGCAGGTTGAGTTCACTCTCAAGCCAAAAATATATCTTTAGATAGATTCAAAGCTGCCCCTATTATTAGTATATAAAGAGGGACTTTGGGAAAGCGAAGGCGATAGACAAGCCAAATGTTCCCCCGGTTTCAACTGTTGCACGGTAGGCAAATCCGGCAAACAGTAATGCAGACAGACCAGCAAGTTTGACTTTTTTTGACGCGAGCGAAATGCAGGAAATAAGGGCACAATTCAAGCGAATTTGAGCTTGAGAGGAGCGGTCAAACAATATAGAATTAACTCTAGCATCACTACAAAAAAAATAATCTGCCAAACGAGGTAGCAGTAATTAGTAGCAAGCGAGATAAATTACTAAATAGCAAGTTGTTTCTAGCAGAAAGTGCTAGAATATTTGTGCGGCAGGGTATATTTAAACTGCTTCCCACAAGCAAGGCTCCAGCGGTGCGGATTGATGGAAAGCAGGCGAAAGAGAAGGAAAAGTAAAGGCAGCAGGCAATCAAGTCAGACAGGGGATTCATCTAGATGCAAGGAGCAAAAGACTTGATTAGAAGTTAGGCTTGAGATGTGAATGCTCAACTTATAAAACCAATTGATTTTTACATTTTTTGATTCGATTCAACACGCAAGACTTTTTTGAACCGGACTTAACAAGTCGCTGCCCGAGTATGTTGTGTGTCTGAAAACTAATATTTAAGTAAAAGGAATTTTTGTGAAAACGCTGCATATCCTCTTAGTAGAAGACAGTCCCCCAGATGCCGAACTGATTGAGGCATATCTAATAGATGGCGGTCTGGAATTTTCTCTCCTGTGTGTGGAAACTCGGGAAGACTTTACCGCAGCCCTGGAAAAACACTGTTTTGACATTATTTTGGCAGATTATATGCTGCCTTGTTTTGACGGGATAGCGGCGCTGGAAATCGCCCGCGCTACTTGTCCGGAAGTGCCGTTTATTTTTGTGTCGGCTACTTTGGGCGAGGAAGTGGCGATCGAAACTTTGAAAAGCGGCGCTACTGATTATGTTCTCAAACGCCGTTTGATACGCCTGGTTCCCTCGATTCAGCGGGCCCTGCGGGAAGTTCAAGAACGGATAGACCGCAAGCAAGCTCAAGCACAGCAGCAGGAAAGCGAAAGTCGATTTCGGACTATGGCAGATACCGCACCGGTGATGATTTGGATGTCGGACGCCGACCAATTTGCCGATTACTTTAACAAAGTTTGGCTGGAGTTTACGGGTAGAACTTTGGCGCAAGAAATGGGCAAGGGTTGGATGGAAAGCTTGCACCCCGATGACTTACCAGAATATCTGGATATTTACCAAAAAGCCTTCGACGATCGCACCGAGTACCGGATCGAATGCCGCCTGAGACGCTATGACGGGGAATACCGCTGGGTTTTGGGTACGGGCGTACCCCGGTACAGGCCCGATCGCACTTTTGCAGGTTACATCGGTTCTTACATCGATATTAGCGATCGAAAACAAGCAGAACAAGAATGCACTGCCGCTTTGTCCCGCGAACAAGCAGCCCGGTTGCAAGCAGAAGATACAGCTAAAGCGCTGCAATCGGCAAACGATCGAATTACTAACATTCTCGAAAGCATTACCGATGCTTTTATCGCGGTCGATTTAAATTGGAAATATACCTATATAAATTACAAAGCTATTGAGCTTTTAGGCAGACCAAAAGCAGAACTGATTGGTAAAAAAATTTGGGATATATTTCCCTGGGCTGTCGATTTACCTTTGTATCAAATGGCTGCCAAAGCAGTAGCAGAAAAGGTAACGGTCGAGCATGAAGAATTCGTGCCGTTATGTAATAAGTGGTTGAAGATGCGTTTTTATCCTTCCGATTCTGGTTTGTCGGCTTACATCCAAGACGTTAGCGATCGCAAGGAAGCAGAAGCTGCACTCAAAGCTAGCGAAGAAAAGCTGAGAATGTTGGCAGAAGCTAACTTGATAGGAATTATCTTCGGGGATGTTAACGGCGCTATAATCGAGGCCAACGATGAATTTTTGCGGATAATTGGTTGCACGCGGGAACAGTTGCAGCGCAGGAACTTAAACTGGATTGACATCACGCCGCCGGAGTACCAGTCTCTCGACGAAAAGGGGATTGCAGAGGCACAAGCAACGGGGGTTTGCATTCCCTACGAAAAGGAATACTGGAGGGGAGACGGCAGCCGGATTCCGGTGCTGATCGGATATGTTTTGCTGGGCGAAAAGCGTCAAGAATTTGTGGCTTTTATTCTCGATTTGACGGTTGGCAAGCAGTTGGAAAGAGAACTGCACGATCGAGCTCAGGAATTGGCGCGGGCGAACCGGATTAAAGACGAGTTTCTGGGAACTTTGTCTCACGAATTGCGGACGCCGCTGAATGCAATGCTGGGATGGGCGCAACTGCTGCGAAACCGCAAGTTTGACGAAAAAACGACTGTTCGGGCTCTCGAAACGATCGACCGCAATACACGATCGCTGGCAACTGCGATCGACGATTTGTTGGACGTGTCGCAGATTATTACCGGCAAACTGTCGCTGAATTTGCGGTGGGTGGATGTGATTTCGACTGTTGAGGCTGCGATCGATATTCTCGCGCCCGCGATTGCCGCCAAAAATATTAAAATTGTGACGGATTTCGACCCAACTGCGGGGCGGATTTTTGCCGATTCCGGTCGCTTGCAGCAGGTAGCGTGGAATTTGCTGTCGAATGCGATTAAGTTTACTCCCGATTGCGGACAGGTGAAGGTGGCGGTGCGAAAGATGGAGAGGACTTTTGTCGGTGAGGAACCCGCTTGCTGTAAAAATTTGTCGCCCGCTAATGTGGAAATTGAGGTCAGCGACACGGGACAAGGAATTTCAGAAGAGTTTTTGCCGCACGTTTTCGATCGGTTCAGCCAAGCTGACAGCTCTACAAGGCGATCGTACAACGGATTGGGTTTGGGTTTAGCGCTGGTGCGCCATTTTGTGGAAATGCACGGAGGGACGGTGCAAGCAGTATCGGCCGGGAAGGGAAAAGGATCGAGGTTTTTGGTGAGATTGCCAATTCAACAGCTTCATTGCGACAGCGGATTTTCTGTTGCCGGGCTCGAGGAGTTTGCCCTTCCTCAAAGCAAGGCGCGAGCCCCTGTAAAGCAGTGTTTTGTCAGCAGCAATCTTTCTGGAGTTCGGGTGTTGGTGGTAGATATCGATGCGGATTCCCTGGATTTTGCCTGTACGGTTCTCGAAGATTGCGGGGCGCAGGTGGAGACCGCTAGGTCGGGATTGGAAGCCCTGGAAGCGATTGAAAGGCTGAATCCGGATGTGTTGGCGATCGATATGGGGATACACGCCACTGGTGGAGATAATATCCTCCGGCAAGTGCGATCGATCGCGGTGAAGAGGGAAATTCCGGCGGTGGCGTTCACAGGTGGCGGCAGGGTTGATGAACGGGTACGGGCGCTGCGGGAGGGTTTTCAAATTCACGTGTCCAAGCCTCTCGATCCTGCTGAGTTGGTGGCAGTGGTGGAAAGTTTGGCGATGCGATCGAACGATTTTAGATTTTAGATTTTAGATTTTAGATTTAATGCGTTTGCAAACTTTGAGGAGGGAGGTTCTTACTGCAAGCCCATTTTCTTGCCTTCGAGCGATCGGACAATGCGGTGGTAGGAAGTTTGGCGATGCGATCGAACGATTTTAGATTTTAGATTTTAGATTTTAGATTTTAGATTTTAGATTTTAGATTTTAGATTTTAGATTTTAGATTTTAGATTTAATGCGTTTGCAAACTTTGAGGAGGGAGGTCGTGACTGCAAGCCCATTTTCTTGCATTCGAGCGATCGGACAATTCGGCAGAAAAACGTTTTTTTTAGTATCAATACAGAACTATAGCTAATTTGTCAAGCCCCAATAGTTATAAATTTTATTTAGCTCAAAGTTGGTAGTTTTTGATACTGATAGCAGTGTCAAAAAAAGAATGCAACTGTAGGCTTGCGATCCCAACCCTGATAGTTATCAGTATTGCCAATTCTTCAATTTCTTTCATCTAAAACCTACAATCCTGTAAGATGCAGAGACGATCGTCCTTAACTGTATCTCCTCAAATATCAAGTTGAGCAAATCTGTGCTTCAATGGAAAAATTCCGTGTCGGCGTCAATGCTTCTGGCACTCCTGTATTTCCCGCCCTACAAGGATTTTATTTCCCTCTTGGATTTTTCCAGACCCTGGTTTCAACTATCGACTAGATACCAGTTGCACCCGGCCGGCATCCATTTCATCCATTAATAACTCTAAAGCCTCATAATCGATATCCGAGATGTAGCCCAAACGGGTGAGCTCGTAGTTGATTTCGTTTTCAATGTCAGGCGTTAACTGCTTAATGTAGAGGGCTTTTTCTACAAGATGACGAATAGCATAGGTTGCTTGCATAGTAGCTCGGAGAACTCCGTACAATTTAATTATTGTCTGAACAGTCGAGCGCGCACGTGATCTAAATCAGAACTAACAAGTGATTTCCATTACATTATTCACTTTTATCTAACAGCCCGCGGACAGTCGATCGCAATTTTTAGAATTCTCAAGACTCAACCTGCTGGCCTAAATAAAAAATAGTATAGTAGCTTACGTTTTCGCCACAAATCTTGCGCAAAATTTCATAAAAAAGAGTCAATAAATAAAGATTCAGTAAAACTACTGAAAAAAACTGGTCGATTTCCCTCAGAGCAAGTTAACCTCAGAACTATTAAGTAGGTTTACGCTTACACCTGTCCAGCACAGTAGTTGAAAATACGTAGCAACCATAGGTTTGACACATGCAGACACTTCTTGCCCATAAACCAATTACGGTGATTCGACCCCTAGACTATCTGAATGCAGCCACCTGCCCAGAAGTCGGACGGCAACTAGCGACAGCAATTGCAGCCCCCGGGGTTGTAGCGGTACTCGTAGATTTGGCAGAAGTAAAATTTATTGACAGTGCTGGTTTGATGGCATTGGTTTCGGCCCTGAAGCAGGCGAAAAAAATGGGGCGCAGGTTTAGTATTTGCTCGGTATCCCCCGGGATTAGGATGATTCTGGAACTCAGCCAACTCGATCGAGTTTTTGAGATATTTGAAAATGTCGATAGCTTTTATGCCGAAAACTCCTGCGCCAACGAGCACTGGTAGAGGTTCCTCCTCGCCGAAAACCAGCAACAAAACCGAGTAAATTCGGTTAAATGCCCGAAAAGACAAAGGGCTGTCGTTGGCGTGTTGGCAGATTTTAAGCTAGGCTGCTTAAGAGTCGCAAATGTTTAGCGAGTCGAGCCGTGGCAGTAAAAGTCGAAGAATTACTTACAGCAGACATTAATCAGCCTGCTCGTTATCTGGGAAACGAATTGGGGGCTGCACACAAGCCTTGGGACGCGGCGTCTGTGCGCTGGGTGCTCACTTACCCAGAAGTGTATGAAGTTGGTGCTTCCAATCTCGGGCACATCATCCTTTACAACATTTTGAACGCGGGGCCGAGACAGTTGTGCGATCGAGCTTATTTGCCCGCACCAGACTTGGCAGCAAAACTGCGATCGACAAAAACTCCGCTGTTTGCCGTAGAATCAAGGCGATCGCTCACAGAATTTGATATTCTGGGCTTCAGCCTCAGCTACGAACTCGGAGCAACAAACATTCTGGAAATGCTGGATTTAGCCGGCATTCCCCTAACTTGGCAAGAAAGAGCGACCCATCGCCAAAACGGTCAAATGCCGCTGATTTTTGCTGGCGGGCAAACGGCAACTTCCAATCCCGAACCCTACGCGGACTTTTTTGACTTCATCGCTTTGGGAGATGGAGAAGAATTGCTGCCAGAAATTGGCTTGATTTTGGCAGAAGGCAAAACTAATAATTTGAGCCGAGAAGCATTGCTGCTGGATTTAGCGCAAATTCCAGGCGTCTACGTCCCGCAATTCTACGATATGGCGGCCGACGGTTCTGTTCATCCCAACCGCCCGCAAGTTCCAGAACGAATTCTGCGCCGCGTCGCGACTCCGATACCAGCTTATTCGATCGGCCTGGTTCCCTACGTCCAAACAGTACACGACAGACTGACAGTAGAAATCCGCCGGGGATGCACCCGCGGCTGTCGCTTCTGTCAGCCGGGAATGCTGACTCGCCCCGCGCGCGATGTCGAACCGCAGCAAGTCGTAGAGGCGATCGAACAGGGAATGCAAGCCACCGGGCAAAGCGAGTTTTCCCTGCTTTCCCTCAGTTGTTCCGACTATCTGGCACTCCCAGCAGTCGGGATGGAAATTAAAAACCGCCTGAAAGATAAAAATATCTCTCTGTCTCTACCCAGTCAGCGGGTTGACAGATTTGACGATAATATTGCCGACATTCTCGGCGGTACGCGACAAGGCGGTTTGACTTTTGCCCCGGAAGCTGGTACTCAGCGGATGCGGGACATCGTTAACAAAGGTTTGACCAACGAAGAATTGCTTCGGGGTGTCAAAACTGCGGTCGATCGCGGCTGGGATAAAATCAAGCTGTATTTTATGATCGGTTTGCCTGGGGAAACCGATTTTGATGTTCTGGGCATCGCCGAAACAGTCCGCTGGCTGCACCGGGAATGCAGGGTGGATGGCAGGCGGGGACTGAATTTTAACTTGACAATTTCTAATTTTACGCCTAAGCCTCACACTCCTTTTCAGTGGCACTCGGTTTCTACTGCTGAGTTTTCCCGCAAGCAAAAACTCCTGAAGGAAGAGTTTCGGGGGATGCGGGGCGTCAAGGTGAATTACACTGATGTGCGGATTTCGGCAATGGAGGATTTTGTCGGACGGGGCGATCGGCGTTTGGCTGCTGTAGTCCGCCGCGCTTGGGAACTTGGCGCGGGTATGGATGCGTGGTGGGAAAGCTTGGATCGGGCTTACAAAGCTTGGACTCAGGCGATCGATGAATCAGACCTTACCTGGAAATACCGCCAAGTCGAAACCGGGGAGTGGAATCTTTTTGAGAAGGAAGAGGAGAAGGAAGAGGAGAAGGAAGAAGGAAGAAGGAAGAAGGAAGATTTTCCCAATTCTCCCCATCTCCCCCTCTCCCCCTCCTCCACTCTCCCCCTCTCCCCCTCCCCCACTCTCCCCCTCTCTCTCGATCGAGCCTTACCTTGGGATCACTTAGATACGGGGATCGACAAAAACTGGCTGAAAATTGACTTGCAAAAGGCTTTAGAAGCAGCGACGGTTCCCGACTGTTCCTTTGAAGGGTGTTCGCGCTGCGGGGTTTGCGGCACCGATTTCGGACACAATGTGGTGGTGGATTCGCTGCCAATTCCAGAGTTTGCTGGGGAGTTCGTGCCGAATACGGAGCGGAAACAGCGTTTGCGGGTTTGGTTCGGGAAGGTGGGCGATATGGCTTTGGTCGGTCATTTGGATTTGATCCGATTGTTCGATCGAGTAGTCCGCAGAGCCGATTTGCCGATTTCTTTTACGGGGGGGTTTCACCCGAACCCTCGGATTTCTCTGGCAAATGCTCTGCCTCTGGGCGTTACCAGCACTGGGGAAATTGCCGACTTTGAGCTGACTGAGCCGATCGATATTGATAGTTTTCGGGAAAAGCTGGCGGCTAAGCTGCCGGAAAATATTCCGATTTACAAGGTTGAGCCGATCGATCTCAAGGCTCCTTCTGCCAGTCAGTTGCTAGAAGCAGCGGAGTACGTGATTGCTGTGGCTGTAGGGGGCTCGTTGACAGAAAATTGCGAATTAGAACTTGAAAATTCTGCTCCTGTCTCCGTGGCTCCTGATGCCAACTGGGAAGCTTGGGTCAAGACGATCGTCGAAACCGAGGCTTTTTGGCGGGTGCACACTACTAAGTCGGGAAAGACTCAGGATGTCAATTTGCGCGATCGGCTGCACAAACTAGAGCTTGTAGAAGACTCCAAACCAGAAAGCATTGCCTCTGCCTCTGGTAATAAATCCGAAGGTAGAGCCGTCTTGCGCTTTACCGGCAGTTGTCGCAGCGACGGTAACTTGCTAAAGCCCGAACATATTGTTTTCATGCTCGAACAAGTCAGCCAGCAAGAAATTCAGCTTCTGCAAGTTCAGCGCAGTCAGCTAATCTTGGGTTATGGTTAACATAGGGGAGCTCTGGTGGCATATTTCACCTTCGGCTCTCGATCGGGATGTGTCGTTCACGCTATAATTGCTTGTTATGGAAGCCGCAGTGGCTCGAGCGCTTTAGTCGCTCGCCGCTAAGAGTCAACCAGCAACGCGGGCTGGGTGCAAATTGCTTCTGTTCAAGACTTCAAGCCTTTTTGTTGTACGTTCACGGGCTAAATCTAGCGCCAAACCTGCCGGAGCGGGGCATGAACCAACTTTAGCGATTAATTTCGGCCGCTCGACTGGTTGTCGGTGGTCGGCTTACTCAAAAATCTCACGGTTCAAACTGCAGAGCGGGTATTCAACAATAGATGTTTTTGACGGGTCAAAAAACGGAGATAAGCCCCCGACTTAAGTCGTGGAAAACCAAAAATTTTAGATTTTAGATTAAAGTTCCAGCTCCCAGATTCTTCTGTGGAGTAAATCTAAAATCTAAAATCTAAAATCTAAAATCGACTGACCCGTCAAAAAACGGAGATAAGCCCCCAACTTAAGTCGTGGAAAACCAAAAATTTTAGATTTTAGATTAAAGTTCCAGCTCCCAGATTCTTCTGTGGAGTAAATC
>NZ_JAUBSX010000033.1:51260-71339 GCF_036704885.1 Microcoleus sp. F4-D5
TAAAATCTAAAATCTAAAATCTAAAATCGACTGACGAGGTTTTAGGGTTGGCAGGGGCGGAGGTTGCAGTCGAATGCCAAGCTGGGGTGTGTTGAGTGCGATCGCGCAAGAATTCAACAAAAGTCTAGGCGCTTTCACTCCTACCTACTTTCGCTCACAACCAACCCTCAACCACCACGCAAGCGGAGTTATCAGTTCGTAGTGTTAAGTTGTGTGTTAAGAAATTGGTACGGTGTCAATGAATTTATTCGCGCTCGTTCAAAGGAAGAGTTGTAAGTGTTGAATTTTGAGTATTGATTTCGCAATTCTCAACTCAAAACTCAATATTCCTAACTCGATAAAAGCCTCCTTATTTCTATCTCTCAGATTTATCTGCTGAGCATAACTCATAACTCTGTACGGGCGGGTTTAACTACAACAGTTAACAGTGAACAGTCAACAGTTAACAGTTAACTTTCCTTCCAGCCTGCACCAACTTACAGCTCGTAACTCTTCAAGCTACTACTAATTACAGTGAAAGTCAGAGGCACTATGAGTGCGTAAGTGTCTCTAACTTGCTGCCAGTTTTTTGAGGAAATTGAATGACAAAGCAGATAGTTATAGCAGAGCAGCATCGCATTGCTGCCGTCTTTTCAGAAGATCAAATCCAAGAACTTGTGGTAGCCACAGGCAGCCACCAAGTCAGCGACATTTACTTGGGCATTGTCGAAAATGTACTCCCCGGGATAGATGCGGCGTTTGTCAATATTGGCGATCCCGAACGTAATGGGTTCATGCACGTAACAGACCTCGGCCCGCTGCGACTTAAACGGTCAGCAGGAGCTATTACAGAACTCCTGACCCCCCAGCAGAAAGTGGTGGTACAGGTAATGAAAGAACCGACGGGCAGCAAAGGCCCCCGGCTAACAGGCAACATTACCTTGCCGGGCCGCTATTTGGTACTGATGCCCTACGGCAGGGGAGTCAACCTGTCACGTCGGATCAAGTCGGAAGCCGAGCGCAACCGCCTCAGAGCTCTGGCTGTTTTGGTGAAACCGGCGGGGATGGGGCTGCTGGTACGCACCGAAGCTGAAGGGATGACTGAAGAAGCCATCATGGAAGATTTGGAAGTCCTCCAAAAACAGTGGGAAGCCGTTCAACTCGAAGGTGGTACCTCGCGGGCGCCAGCACTGCTCAACCGGGATGACGATTTTATCCAGCGGGTGCTGCGAGATATGTTCAGCGGTGACGTGAATCGGATTGTGGTGGACTCGCAAAATGGAATTAAGCGGGTGAAGCAGCAGTTGATGAGCTGGAACGGCGGTAAACTGCCTGCGGGAGTTTTGATCGACCACCACCGAGAGCGCGCCTCGATTTTAGAATTTTTCCGGGTTAACGCTGCGATTCGAGAAGCCCTCAGACCGAGGGTTGATTTGCCTTCGGGCGGTTATGTGATTATCGAGCCGACTGAGGCGCTGACGGTGATCGATGTCAACTCTGGCTCGTTTACTCGATCTGCCACGGCTCGCGAAACGGTACTCTGGACAAATTGCGAAGCAGCTACGGAAATTGCCAGACAACTGCGGTTACGCAATATTGCCGGGGTGATTATTGTTGACTTTATTGACATGGAATCCCGCCGCGATCAGTTGCAGGTGCTGGAACATTTCAATAAAGCTCTCAAAGCTGACAAAGCTCGGCCGCAAATCGCTCAACTGTCGGAATTGGGACTGGTAGAACTGACCCGCAAGCGCCAAGGTCAAAATATTTATGAGTTGTTCGGCCACACTTGCCCTACTTGCAGCGGGTTGGGTCATCTGGTGCACTTGCCCGGGGAAGAAGACTTCGCCGCAGCGGTGCGGGAATCGGGCGATCGCACTGTTGCTACGTCGAACCGCGTTTTGTTGAATTTGCCCGAAGGATTGGAACGCCGCAGCTTGACGCCTGTGGCGGCTGCAACTCCTGCACCGGTGCGGGAAGAACGCCTCCCGGAACCTGCTCGGGCTGCTTGGGAACCTCAGAGCGAAAGTTTGGATTTTGAGACCGGCAGCAACGCCTCGCCTTTGGACTTGCTCAACCATCCCAGCTATCAGGATTTGGGGAACGGAACTAGACGCCGCCGCCGCCGCCGGATTGGCGAAGAGCCTTTTGCTCTTCCGGCGGAGGAGGAGCCGGTACGCAGCAAGTTGCGGCTGCCGAATACTTCGAGCGCGCCCGTCGCGGATACGCGCTCTGAGTATCTGGCACCCCCCGGCATCCGGGCGGCTTCGGAGGGCTTCGGGCTGGTGAATATGGCGACTGTTGGCAGGCGCGAGGATTTCGATCGCGTGCGCCCGGCTAAGTCTGAGTTGATGAAGCCGATGGTGGAGCCTCCAGAGGTGATTTCGGTGGAAATGACGCCAGAGGAACAGGATGTTTATGCGCTGATGGGGGTTTCTCCTTTGGTACTTACGGATCGCAGCGTGAAAAATCCTAAGAATGCGATCGTTTCGGTTACTCTCCCAGGAGCGGCCCCGAACAAGCCGCCTTTCGAGCAGCTCGAATTTGAATTTGAAGCGACGACGCCTGCACAGAATATTGAGGAACGGGATTATTATCCAGAGAGGTCGGTAGTTGAGCCTGTTTTTTCTGAGGATGATGATGAGGCCCCAATTTATGGCGAGAGTTCGATCGACGAAACTGATGATTTCGATCGGATGGAGGAACCCAGCGATGTGATGGACGAATCCTATGAACAGATCGAGTCCCATGAGGCGATCGAATCTCATGAACCGATCGAATCTCATGAAGAGATCGAGTCCCATGAGGCGATCGAATCTCATGAGGCGATCGAATCGAGCGAACCCGAGGAGCCTGCTATCAACCGCCGCCGCCGCCGCCGCTCATCTGCCCTTTTGGATGAATAGTTATGAAGGAAGAGGGAAGAGAGATGAAGGAAGCAAGAAGCAGAAAGAAGGAAGAAGTAGAAATTTTTACTCTCTTCCCATCTTTTCATCTTCCCCTTTCCCCCTCTCCCTCGAAGGCTCTGGTAATTGCGGGTGTGGATGAAGTCGGACGCGGGGCTTTGTTCGGGCCGGTGGTGGCTGCTGCCTGCATTTTGCCCGACGAAGTTCTCGATGAATTAGCAAGTTGCGGGGTGCGCGACAGCAAGCAGTTGAGTGCCGCAGCCCGGAGTCGGTTAGCCGTGAAAATCCGGGCTGTGGCGGTTGACTGTCAAATTGGTGCGGCTTCGGTGCGGGAGATCGATCGCCTCAATATTTTGCAGGCTTCTTTGTTGGCGATGAAACGGGCGATTTTGAAATTGAAGGTTACTCCTGATTTGTGTTTGGTTGACGGGAATCAAAGAATCCCCAATTTGGCGATCGAGCAAGAGACAATGATCCAGGGTGATGCGCGATCGATTCAGATTGCTGCTGCTAGTATTGTGGCGAAGGTTTGGCGCGATGAATTAATCCTGCGGATGGCTGTTAAGTATCCTGAATATGACTTGACAAATAACAAAGGATATGGAACAGCAAAACATAAATTGGCTTTGGAACGCTGCGGTGTGTCTGTCTTTCACCGACAATCTTTTAGTCCTTGTCAAAAATAGTTATCAGAAATCAGAATTACTTGTTACATCGCGTCCGGTTAACCCTCTTATGTCACTAAGCGGCAGAATAAAAATAGAAATCAGGGTGAGACAGGAATATAAAAATAGAGGAAGTAAGCTTATAAACGATAGATTGAAGTTTAGCAAACCCTAAAGATAATTGAGGAATAGGAAAGACTGTAAGCCAAGGCAGAATTAAGTTAAATAGGATAAAAGGTTGAAGTAGTAGATGAATATTGTTCACAATATTCTTCCACCCTTTACCATTATCCCACCAGGAATGAGAAGCGAATAAGAATTGAGAATCTGATGTCCGGGGGCGCATTTGTTCTGAATGAAGACTAACCATGAGGTAGGCACTACAAACAATCTCCCACCATCGCTCTATATCGCAGTAGCGAGTCAAACGATAATCTGCCCAACCTAATTCATTCTTATTTTGCTTTAAACCATACTCAACCCATGTTCTTAAGTCAGAAAAATTACCAACATCTCTTGGTGTAATGTCTGGGTATTTACTCATCACATACCAAGTAGAGTTTCCGGTAATTTCTCAATGTCTGTGGTAATTGGCCAGTACCTTTTTTATTGTCATTTGCCATGTATTATCTCTCTAATAAATCGCTGCTCACTGCTCGATTCTGAAAAGACTCTTTTAAATGTATGCCACTTGATATATTGAGTCTGTTGGATTGGCAGTAGCTCTACAGAATGGTTTGACCGAATCGCTACTAAATAATTTAAACCTAGTTTATATAATATTGGTAGAAAATTTGTACCACTCTCCCCATATAGACTATCTGCTAGCACCAAGTTGAAGTTAAAACCCATCCATTGCAGCTTTTTTATTAGCAGGGCTGCTATTTGTGGTTTCGTTAAGTATTTATCTTCTGGCTTTAATCTTTCACGGGGTTTGTACACTTCAAATAGTAATGGAAAAGTCATTCCACAAAACACACCATATGCTGTAACTGCCACAATTCCATTCTCTACCTTCCCCAAATTTCCTATGTATTGGCGTTTGACATAATCTGTGGTCTTCCCTTTCTTTCTATCTCCAGTCTCATCAATAATTAAAATGATTGGTCTGCCTTGTAAAAATTGTAGGATTAGTTGGAGGGGCAAAGTTCTTAATTTTTCTACTTCCCAAGGTGATGTCGCTAAGAAATGATGTAAGCCTTGATAGTTATCTAATCCCACTATTTGTGAGCTATTTCTGGTAGACTTTTACGTTTTAAATCAGAAATACATCCTATGTGTAGATACTTGAATGCCTCAAAATTTCTCACATCTGAAAAGAGGCTTTTATACCACAGACAATATTCATCCACAAATTTTACGGTTGGTATGGGTGGACGAGGCTCTACCATGCTCTGTCTTTACGTTAAGGGCTTTGTGCATTATTATACTACTGCGAAAGTGACACAAGAGGCGTTAATCAGCGATCTCACGAGTGCGATCGTCCCGCTCGCTCTTTTAAACGATCGCGATTCAAAATAAAAGAAGCACTCGACCTATCTTTTTTTTGACAACAATCCGCCCCAGGGCAATAAACCTCAATCTCTAATTCGCTTTACCCGAATGGAACTAAGATAGGTTATATTGCAAAAACTGGTAGTTGTTTGGTAAAAGTATTGTTTGTGCCAACTACCTAAGCCAGTTGTCATCCCATTCATGAATCGGTTTTGGGGAGTGGTGAGTGGGAAGTGAGGAAATCCTTAATTAACTGCTATTTGGGCAGAAGCTATTAGTGTTGCCGATCTCCAAAAGTACAGGAAAGCCGCACGAGGTTACATCAGCGATCGTAGAAAAATGAGCCAAAACATTGCTAATTTGATAGAAAGACACGCCCAAAACTTTCCAGACAAATGTGCGATCGCGCGTGCCTTAGCCATGCGTCCGGAAATCTTGATTTTGGACGAACCGTTCGGGACGCTTGATGCCATCACGCCAGAAGAGTTGCAAGAAGAACTGCTGCAAATTTGGCGGGAACACCGAGTTACCGTGCTGGTGATTGCCCGCGATATCGATCGAGCGCTATTTTTAGCCGACCGCTCAGTCATGATGACCAATAGCCTAGCTGCCCGCATTGGTGAGGTACTCGATATTCCCTTTGAACGTCCGCCCCAACGCGATCGCATTATGGAAGACCAAAAATACTACGACCTGCAGAATTACGCCCTCGACTTCCTGTTTTGCCGCTTTGCCCACGACGAATAGGGGATTAGGGACTGGTGATTCGGGGGAGTATTTGCTTCTAACTCCTCACTCCTCACTTGTTTGCCACCCTGTTCCTACCTACATTCAGCACCCACAACTATCGCAAAGCACTTGATCGAGCGCCTAAGCTGTAGCACCAACGGGGTCAACGGGCTATGTCCCTGATTCTGTCTGCTTTGTAGCTCCCTGTGTTACCCCGTCAGCTTTAACCCTTCACTAACTATTAAAATCTTGCAACTTAACCTCGCCAAATTGTGGAGTTTTGTGTTGTGGGATGCCTTCATTCTATAATTTTTATCTCACCCAATCATGTGAGGGAATTGTCTGAGTCGGGTAATGCCCTACCAGTCTAGATAGTTGAGAGCAGGAAAAAGTCAAATGTTTAGAATCAATCAACTACCCATGGTGGTAGATATAGCAATTACCCTTTTCGGCATTGCTGGGCTTGTGGCTGTGTTCGTGTTTTTGAACTGGTTGGCTGGCTTTAGCTTGAAAGCGCTAGAGTCAACCCGGTTTCGGAATCACTCTCCAAAAGTCACGAACCTGCGACAAAATATCACGGTCATATTACTCGTGACCTGCGTCGCTCTGTGTTTGCTGGTGGCAGGAGTGAATGGGGCGCTGATTTTTCAGGGGAAAAGTCTGTTGTCCTTTTACCTGGGTTTGCTCAGCAGCATTCCCCGCAAAATTTGGAACCAACTAGCGATCGCCTTGTTGAAGTGCATTAGCCTACTATTGCTGGTCAAGCTCAGTTTACCTTCTCTACTAAAGGTGCTCGATCGGGGCAGCGTGCTGGCTCAAGGCTCGGATCAGATCACCGCCAACGACGAAAGCGTTGAGGTATTTTTCAACTCGCTCAAAAAGGTTGTATCAAATGGAACTTGGCTGCTGGCTTTGATTTTGTGCAGCGATTTTCTGAACGCACCGGCTGTCGTCACCAAGTATCTCAGAGTCGGACTCAAAGCTTATCTGGCAGTTTCTCTAGGGCAGTTGCTCATCAAAGTGCTGTCTGTGCTGATCGACACGCTGGATGCTCTGAGTCTGCGTTACTCCAGCAGCGAAAATGTATTGCGTCACTATGAACGCTTTCGACACTTAGTGCCAGGACTGAAGAAGGCGCTGGAATACATTTTGTATGTTGCGATCGCAACTCTAATTATTCAAGACATCGACTCCATCGCTTGGATTACGAATTATTCAGGTCAAATCATCCAGATAATTGGACTCTATTTCCTGTGCGGAGTATTTATTGAATTTACTAATATCATATTAGAAGATTTAGTCCTCAAAACCGATCATCTTACCGATTTGCAGCGGCAGCGGCGTCTTACTATCATTCCCCTCTTCAAAAGTATCTTAAAGTATCTGACTTATTTTGTCGGAGGAATTCTTGTTCTCAATTTAGTCGGCATCAATCCAGCTCCCATTCTGGCTGGAGCAGGTATAATCGGTTTAGCTGTGGGGTTTGGGGCGCAAAACTTAATCAACGATATTGTCTGCGGCTTCTTCATTTTGTTTGAAAACTACTATCTTGTAGGCGACTACATCGAGGCAGGGAAGGAAGAAGACCGGATTTTGGAGGGAGAAGTTGAAGCCATCGAACTCCGTACTACTCATGTTCGTCACCCAGACGGACAGTTACAGATTATCCGCAACGGAGAAATCGGCTCAATCGTCAATTACTCCAAGCGATACAGCTATGCCAAGGTAGATGTTCCAGCTCTACCAGGTTTGGATCTGGATGCAGTGTATGCATTAATTAATGAGGCCGGACGGCAGCTTCAGAGTGAATGCCCAGAAGTATTGGAACCCACGCGAATTGAAGGACTAGAAAATTTTGATGTTGACAATCTGGTTATCCGAACCATGACTCGGGTGAAACCAGGCAAGCATCTATATATTCAACGGTTATTACGCAGCAAGCTCAAGTCAGTGTTCGATGACAATTTGCACAGAGATAAATTTGCACAGAGATAATTGAGTAGGTCTGGATTAAGTTAGTGCACCAGACGCAGGTGGTGAGTTGGTTTTGTGGGATTTATCTTTGTTGCCGCACGAGTACGATCGCCTGCGATTGCAGCGACCAGAGCGAAGATATGGTTTAAATGAGAAAAAGCTTCTTCCTCCAAGTGCGATTCTCAAACCGACGTTAGAAGAACTTATCCTCATAAACTCCTGGAAGGTTCATGCGATTAGAGCGGTGATTCGTGGTCGGCGCGTTATGGTTGCCAACTTTGTTGGTTGTACTTCACCAGAAGAGCCACTTTGGCTCTGGAATTAAGACGTTGCTGAAAGAGTGATGAATAAACGGAACTTACCCCCGCAGGGGGTAGTTTCGGTGGCTCTATTCTTTGAGCTGTGTTAGTTTTAGCCATTTGGCAGTTCCAATTTTGCAGCCATGTATTTAAGATTTTCTTAATATTTAGAACCAAAGTATTGCTGTATCCTAAAATTAATTCAAACCCTCTCCACATAAGGGTTGTAGAAAGTTCCAGTTATGTACTTGATTTTCCCGCTCCAGAAAAGTCTTGCCCTGTAATGGTTTCAGAAGAAATTAATCTTATGTGCGGGGTAAGTTCCGAATAAACTGGCAAAATAAACGTCTGTGGATGTAAGCTTATGCTCCAAAACAGCATGAGCCCATCCAAGTTCATTTGTTGCTCAAACTTTTCGGTGTAGCTCTATAATTCGTATTCATTAAGTGAGTAATACATTCATTCAACGGTTGTTATCAAGAAGTTTTTGTCACACAACAAATATGACCAGTACACTAGAATCGCCACAGCAACAAACAAATTCACTATCAACTCCGATGCTGCTATTCTTATTAGTCGTCGGAGTATTTACCTTGTCCCTAGCAGCAATCTTTATCAGATTGAGCGAACAGTATATCGGCCCCAATGCTACAGTATTCAATCGCTTTTGGATAGCCACTGCCATCTTTGGACTGTGGAGGGGGAGCACGGCGATCGCTTCTCGAATATCCGGCGATTCCTCCGCACAAAAGGAGACTTACGCACTTCCCGATTTACTACTGCTGGTAGTATCAGCAACCGTAATTTCCATTTCCCACATTTGCTGGGCTTGGTCTCTGACTCAAACTAACGTTGCCAACGCAAATTTACTGCATAATTTGACTCCCATTTTTGCTACTCTTGGAGGTTGGCTGCTGTTAGGTCATAACTTCGATCGCAGATTTCTCACAGGTATGATTCTAACCATAGCCGGAGCGATCGCCATTGGCATTCAAGATTTGCAAATCGCTACCGATCAGCTTATCGGTGATGCTTTGGCTTTGCTTTCTGCTGTATTTTATGCAGCGAATTTTATAGTCATGGAAAAACTGAGAGACAAGTTTTCCGCAATAAGCGTACAACTGTGGTCTTGTTTGTTTAGATGTTTTTTGACCTTTCCCGTCGCTGTATTTACAGAAGCTCAAATTTTCCCTTCTTCTTTGGAGGGATGGGTGCCAGTATTTTGCCTAGCTCTTTTCTGCCAAGTAATCGGTTCGGTGATTCTCGTCTATAGCCTCAAGCAGTTCTCCTCTGGTTTTATTTCTCTGTTCCTTCTACTCGAGCCAATTATTACTACAACTCTGGCATGGATCTTTTTTGCAGAACACTTAAGTTTCTTCAACTTGTTGGCTTTCCTCGTAGTTTTGGTTGGTATATATATAGCTAAATCCGGTCAGGGAGCTAATAAAGAGAATATGAAAATTCTAGCTGAGGATGCGACCTTTGAGTCAGAGGCTGGCTAGTACATGATGATGAAAATATTCCTGTTGTGAAAAGGAGTTATTTGTGAAAAATCAACCTTTGCTCGCTCGTCAAGACCTGCTATCTTTGTTTCTTAAAAACCAAACAGCTACTGAGAAAATAGGAATGGAGGTGGAATTAGGTGTAGTCGATCCTAACACGGGAATATTCCTAGCTTACGAGGCAATTAATGGTGTTAGATCCATACTAGAAGCCTTGATGAAAACCGATGACTGGACTCCCATTTATGAAGAAGACGATCTTCTTCTAGGGCTTGTATAAGCCGATGAAACAGAAGCGATCTTGGAAGCTGGGGGACAACTCGAATATACATCTGCTCCAGCAAAGGATTTAGTAGAACTTATCCAGAGGATGCGTCAAGTTGTTTTGAGCATTGCAGAGGTAGCGTGCGGATTAGGAACTGCCTTGATAGCAGGTAGTATGCTGCCGTTCGATAAACCTGAAGATGCCAAATGGGCACCGAAGCCGCAATATCTAATGACGTTAGATTATCTAGCCAGTTTAGGAATCGATTCACTAGGTTGGTGTACAGGGTCAAGAACGTTGTCTACGCAAGTAACCTTTGATTATCTATCTGAAGATGACATGAATCGCAAGGTGCGAGCTCTTGTCGCAGCCGCCCCTGTCTTCACAGCTTTGTTCGCTAACTCTCCCATTGTGGAAGGACTGGTTGACGGGATTTTATCGCATCGAGCTTTTTACTGGTTGAGATTCGATCCGGCTCGCTGCGGTTGTATTCCTCCCGCGTTGAGCGGTTCGATGACTTTCAATGACTATAGCAATCCTAATTGAGATTCAAATGTATGGTATATTTGTACCACACATAGCAAGTTTGGGCTTTGTTTGGACTTGAAATTTGTTTGAGTCCGGCTAACACCGTTCCTAGAATCAATCCCAAATCTTCACCAGGATCTCGAACAACTTCAGCAGGGACATCATCACGCGAAATTCGCTCGACAAGATGGTGAATTCTGTCTTTGTTAATTTATTATACAAAAAAGATAAGATTATTCAATGCAGCAAAAAACTGCATCACTATCTCGTTTTCAGAAAATATGGATCGCCTCTGCCTGACTAAGTTCAGTCCTGCTGTCGCGTCTGGCTCAGTATCATCTAATTGCCGGTTCAGTCGGTCAACCATCGCTAATTTGTTCGATCGGCAATTCTATGATAAACTCGGCTCCGTGGCCGAGTGCAGACACGCAACTAAGTTTGCCACCGTGTTCTCGGACAACTTTGTAGGAAATTGACAGGCCCAAACCGGTGCCTTTGCCGGCGGGTTTGGTGGTAAAAAAAGCCTCGAATAACTGCTGGGAAACTTCTTCTGGCATACCGGGGCCGTTGTCAGAAATCCTAATTACAGCATTGGAATTTTGGACTTCTGTCCTAATTTTAATCTTGCTGCGGTTAGTTTTGACTTCGGCAACTGAACGCCCTTCGTTGTATTCCTCGATCGCGTCGATCGCATTTCCGATCAAATTCATAAATACCTGATTGATTTTCCCGGCATAACACTCAACCAAAGGCAAATTTCCATAGTCTTTAATTACCGCAATTTCGGGATAGTTACCTCTGGCTTTCAGGCGGCTTTGCAGAATCAGCAACGTTCCTTCAATCCCTTCGTGCAGATTAACCTTGCTCATTTGAGAATCATCTTTGCGGGAGAAATTTCTGAGCGATCGCACGATTTCCCGAATGCGATCGGCCCCAACCTGCATCGAGGACATCGCTTTCGGCAAATCTTCTAGCAGAAACTCTAATTCGATATCCTCAATTTTCTTTTGAATTGCTGCCGGCGGCTGCGGGCAGTGCTGCTGGTACATATCGATCAAATTCAGCAAATCTTCGGTGTAGTGGCCGACGTGAACGAGATTGCCGCAGACGCTGCTAACGGGATTGTTAATTTCGTGAGCGACACCGGCTATCATTTGACCGAGAGTAGACATTTTCTCAGTGTGAATCAATTGAGCTTGAGTTTGCTGCAATTCGCGCAAAGTATTTTCGAGTTGAAGTTTTTGCTGGGTTAACTCTGTTTGCGATCGCAGCAAAGCTTCTTCACTGCGTTTCTGCTCTGAAATATCAGTAATTAACCCTTCCAAAGCTATCAATTCTCCCGAGTCGGAAAAGACTCCCAAACCTTGCTCCCAAACCCATTTTAATTCGCCATTTTTAGAAGTTATTCGGTAATTGAGCTGATAGGGTCGATTTTCTTGCAAGGCAACTTGCACGGCATTCCACAAATTATCGCGATCGTCCGGGTGAGTCAATTCCGAGAGAGAAACTTGCCGAGTGCCGATAAATTCTTCAGGAGAATAGCCGGATAACTGATAGCAACCTTCGCTGACAAACTCCATACTGCGATCGGGATCGTTGCGAAAACGGTAGGCCATCCCCGGCAAATTGCTCATCAGCGTCGCCAAAGCCCGCTGGCTTTCCCGTAGGGCTTCTTCGGCCTGTTTGCGATCGGTAATATCCGTCATTACCGCCAGCATACAGAGTTCGCCGTCCAAATTAATCAATTCCGCTGACAGCAAACACACCACCACCGAGCCCGACTTCATCCGAAACTCGCATTCCTGATTGCGAACAACACCTTGTTGGTGCAACCTTTGCCTAAAATTAAGTCTCTCTTGAAGGCTTACCCAAATATTTAACCCCGGTACTGTATTGCAGGTCGTTTCTTCTAAAGCGTAACCAGTCATCGACAAAAAACTATCATTAACTTCAATAAAACGACCCTCAGCAAAAGTAGTAATAATCATCGGGTCTGGACTCGATCGAAAAGCTTTAGAAAACTTTTCTTCCGACAATCTCAACTTTGTAATAGCCTCTTCCAACTGACTTGTCCGCTTTTTAACCCGGCATTCCAATACCTCGTTAGCCTGCTTCAGGGCCACCTGGGCCTGCACCCGATAAGTGATATCGCGCACCACGGCTTGCAGCCCCATTTTGCCACCGATATCCATAGAAGTTAGCAGCACTTCCGCCGGAAACTCAGAACCGTCCAAACGGCAGTGCCGCCAATCAAAACGGCAATTTCCCATTTCTACAGCCGTATTAATTCGGTCTTGATAAAGACTTATAGAATCTTGTCCGTCCGGTTGCAACGGCGGGCTAAATTCCGAAGGATGCTTGCCGCAAAACTCCGATTCAGTGCTGCATCCAAATAACTTTAAAGTAGCCGGGTTGCAATCCAAAAAACCCTCTTCGTCTAGCAGCATTACCGCATCAGTCGTCGATTCGTACAAAGTGCGAAACTTTTTTTCCGACGCTTGCAAAGAAGCAATCAACTGCATCTTTTCCTCAGCCGCCCGCTTTTGCTCGGTAATATCCTGCATTACTTGAGAAAACCCCTGCAACTGTCCCCTTTCATCGCGCAAAGGAGTTACAATAATATTCGCCCAAAATCGCGACCGATCTTTGCGAAACCGCCAGCCTTCATTTTCGTATCGACCTTCTGCCAGCGCCCTGGTTAATTTTTCTTGGGGTTTGCCGATTTCAATATCTTCTTTTGTGAAAAAACACTCCGAATTATTGCCGACTATTTCATGAGCTTTGTATCCAAAGATGCGTTCTGCACCAGAATTCCAGCTAGCTACATACCCGTCAGTATCTAACATAAATATAGCATAATCCTTAACACCTTCAATTATTAAGCGCAGGCGTTCTTCGCTTTCTCGAAGTCCCGATTCTGCTTGCTTGCGCTGGGTGATATCTTCTACAAAACCTTCGTAGTAGAGCAATTTACCCCCTTCATCGCAGACAGCCCGCGCATTTTCAGCGATCCAAATTATTGTGCCGTCTCGGCGATAAATCTCCGACTCAAAATCAGATACCATGCCCTGTTCTTGCAAAGCAGAAATAAACTGATTGCGCCGATGCGGATTGACGTAAAGCTGGTCGCTGATATTAGTCAGACAGCTCATCAATTCTGCTGGGGAATTATATCCGTAGATGCGAGCCAAAGCTGGGTTAGCGCTGATGTAGCGACCTGATTCGGTTGTTTGAAAAATACCGGACACAGCATTTTCAAACATACTGTAATATTTTGCTTCCATTTGGTGCAGTGCCTCCGCGACATTCAGGCATTCTATCGATTTATTTCCTAATTTTTGATTTCCCACTTGTGAATACCCTGCTCTTGGATTGGAGTTGAATATTTTTGGTCTACTGCCTGTTAAACTTGAGCCGTTAATGAGGCAGGAAGATGCTGTGGCACAGCCGGACACGAATGTGTTTATTCATCTGTCATACAGGGCTGTTAGTTGTTAGTTCCTGCTGATGAAAGTTTAGTCGATCCGGTCTGTCTTTCTTTGAGCCGTGACTGGCTGTCACCATCGGATCGCAAAATCGATCGGCCTGCGGTGCAGGTATCCGAGCCAAATCCGCTCGTTGAAATCTCCCTGAAATATATTAGCAGTTGAATACCCTGAAATAAGTTAGCGGCAAGGCTATTGTTACTATAATAAAAGGCTGCGACTTCTACAACCGCAAGAGTCTATTTTTAGGCTGTGAGCGAGAGTTCGATCGACTCTTACCCAAGACAACTAACCCGCCTGCATGAGCCAAAGGCCCCCTGTCCGTGCTGTCAGTCGATTTGAGATTTGAATTTGAGATTAAAGAATTGACTCCGCAGATGAATCTTGGGCTCCCTAATTTCTAAAATTTTTTGCTCTCCACAACTCCTGTCGGAAACTTTTATCGGTCTTTGGGTGCTCAGAGTTACTGTTAAGTATTCTTGCTGATAGATAATACAGCAGACTGCTGGCAGTTGTACGATCGGGGGTTTCTCTGTAAAGTTGGCATAACAAGAGGGTAATTGTTGTATCAAAAAATTCATATTCGGCGACTGCGGACGGACAAATTCTTTAGCGGTGCTGGCATTTGGGCAAAAATCTGGGCCCGGGCGCGCTCTCATTTGGTCGGCAAGTCTGGTAAAATCCCGATCGATTCTCGGTTTGGCCTAAAAGCTCGATCGGGCTAAATTTGACTAGAACTAATAAATGACAAATTCTCCTCTCCTAGCAACGTCAGAGTTATCCCCTACTTCAACCCAGACGGCGGATTCTTCTGTATGGCCAGTCCTCCTGCAACAACTATTAGACAGACAATCTCTCTCGCGCGCCCAAGCAGCCGACTTGATGCAGGGATGGCTAGCAGAAGCTATTCCCCCCGTCCTCTCAGGAGCAATTTTAGCCGCCATCCAAGCCAAAGGCATCTCTGCCCAAGAATTGGCAGGAATGGCTCAGGTATTGCATTCTCAGTCGCTTGCAGGCGAATCGGAGAGCGTTTTCAATTCCCAATCTCCAATCTCCAATTTCCAATTAATTGATACTTGCGGCACCGGCGGCGACGGCGCTTCCACGTTTAACATTTCCACTGCTGTAGCTTTTGTGGCCGCCGCCGGCAAAGTTCGAGTCGCGAAACACGGAAATCGCTCCGCATCGAGCAAAGTGGGTTCTGCTGACGTGTTGGAAGCACTGGGAGTCAACCTCAACGCCGATGCCGCGAAGGTGAGATCTGCGGTAGAGGCAGTAGGGATCACCTTTTTATTTGCACCTGGGTGGCATCCGGCACTTAAGGCTGTAGCGTCGCTCCGGCGCACTTTGAAGGTACGGACTGTTTTTAACCTTTTAGGGCCTCTTGTCAATCCTATGCGCCCTACAGGGCAGGTAATTGGGGTGTTCGATCCTAGTCTGGTATCAACTATTGCCCAAGCTTTGGGCGAGTTGGGGACTGAGTTAGCTGTAGTCGTTCACGGCAGAGAAAAATTGGACGAGGCGGGTTTGGGTGATGTGACTGATTTGGCGGTTTTGTCGGATGGCAAAGTGGAACTCACTACTTTAGACCCCCAAAAGGTAGGATTGACACCAAGTGCGATCGGCTCGTTAAAAGGCGGAAATGTTGAGGAAAACGCCGAGATTTTGCGGCACGTTTTGCAAGGCAAAGGTACGCCAGCACAAATGGATGTTGTAGCTTTGAATGCGTCTTTGGCTTTTCAGGTGGGAGGTGCAATTCCTATGGGTTCTCACGCAGCAGGAGTTTCTCTGGCTAAGGACATTTTATTGAGCGGCGAATCTTGGGTGAAGTTGCAGCAGTTGATTGAGTTTTTGAAATGAAGAAAGTTCGGCAACGAGCAATGTACGGGATGTAACGGATGTAACGGGTGGAAGAAAGATGAAGGAAGTTCGGCAACGGATTAGCTTTCTGAGGATGTAAAGGATGTAACGGATGTCAGTCAGATGTCCGTCGCAAGAAGGAAAAAGGAATAAGGAATAAGGAAGAAGGAATAAGGTATTTTTTGTTTTAACTAACCAACAAGAAAAATTATTGAATTTTCAATTTTTCTTGACTTCTTCCCTCGGGCTTCTTCGTTTTTTTTAAGAGCGCGATCGAAATTCAATGACATCTTGCTTAATAGTCACATCTTTATTACCAAAAAAGTCGTGACCCAAAAGTCCGATATCTAGGGATGGCGAGATGGCAACAACTACATTTTGAACTGCCAGACCCCCAGCTTCAATAGAAGTCAGGCGACCGAGGGGAAAAGTAGCCACTCCGTTGGGAGTTTGTGCTTGCACTGTTCCCTGAAGAACAACGCCCAAGGCTTTAGCCATTGCTGGTGTAATTACTGTGCCGCTAGCTCCAGAATCTACCATCATCTCGAACTTTTGTTTCCCGTTAAACGTGACTTCTATGACGGGGATATTAGCCTCTCGGCGTTTAATTTTTGCCTGAAATACTCCAGACTGCGCTGCGGGCGAAGTAGGGGGATTAAATGCTTCGGGGAGAAAACCGCAGACTGATTGGCTGAGGTTGACGGTTCGGCCTGACGAGCTCCGCATGAAGCATCCCTCACTTTCTTGAGCCACTGCTCGCGAGGAGTTGGCAACAGTCCCTACTAAAATTGAACCGCTCAGAGAAATAATAGTTGTTACAACCAGTAACGGTTTGCGCAGTTTTTGAGCGTTCAGTAGATGTTTGTATAAGTTTGAGAGTAAAGGCAAGGGAGATTTGCTAGCCATAGTTTCGTTAAACGCTGTAGGTCGATCGTAACAGCGGCAACTGCCTTTTGGTATAGATAGAAAATTTCCGCCCGCCTCCTCAGCTACTGGCAGATAAATTGCTGGCGCGGGGGGAGATGGAGAATTTGCACTTGTTGCTGCTTGTTGATTGCGTGTGACTTAAGTGCCTTGCTTTGCCGAACTCTTGCACAAATTAAAATAATATCTGTATATTGCCGACTAGCATCAAATCCCTGGCAGTGGTAAGAATTAAACCAAACGAAAGTAATTAAGGATGCCATGTCACTTTCAACTGCACAACCCGCTCTCCTAGTCCTGGCTGACGGTACTGCTTACCGCGGCTGGTCGTTTGGCGCTGACGCCACGGTCGTTGGCGAGGTAGTATTTAATACGGGAATGACGGGCTATCAAGAAGTATTGACCGATCCCAGCTATTGCGGTCAAATTGTAACTTTTACTTATCCAGAATTGGGCAATACCGGGGTAAATCTCGAAGACGAAGAATCTTCGCGCCCGCAAGTTCGGGGTGCGATCGCCCGCAACGTATGCAGCCGCCCCAGCAACTGGCGGTGCTCGCAATCTCTGCAAGACTACCTGAAACAGTACGATATCCCGGGAATTTACGGGATCGACACCCGCGCCCTGACTCGCAAAATTCGCACGGTGGGAGCAATCAACGGCGGCATTTCGACCGTGATTCTCGACCAGGCGGAGCTTTTGGAGCAAGTGCAACAGGCCCCCAGCATGGTCGGGCTGAATCTGGTTGGGGAAGTGACCACCCGCAAAGTTTACGAGTGGTCTGAAGCCACGGATTCGGTTTGGGAGTTCAGTCCCACAGTCAAACCTGCTAGCGGCAAAATGTGGACGGTGGTAGCGATCGATTTTGGGATCAAGCGCAACATCCTGCGGCGTTTGGCGAGTTACGGGTGTCGAGTCATTGTTGTCCCCGCTGACACGTCGCCGGAGGAAATCCTCAAATACAACCCGGATGGCATTTTTCTGTCCAACGGCCCGGGAGATCCCGCGACGGTAACGGAAGGGATCGCGACGGCAAAAGCTTTGTTAAAGTCCGACAAACCTGTATTCGGTATCTGCATGGGACACCAGATTTTGGGACTTTCCTTGGGTGCAGAAACTTTTAAACTCAAGTTCGGCCACCGGGGATTGAATCATCCAGCGGGTTTAACTCAGCAAGTAGAAATTACTAGCCAAAATCACGGTTTTGCGATCGACCCCGATTCCCTAGTCCCCGAAGTAGAAATTACTCATCTCAATTTGAACGATCGCACCGTAGCCGGATTGAAGCACAAAACCCTGCCGCTGTTCTCAGTCCAGTACCACCCGGAAGCCAGTCCCGGCCCGCACGACGCCGACTATTTATTCGATCGATTCGTGCAGTCAATGCGAGACAATCAAAAAGTAGCCACCAGCAAGTAGTCAGCAGTCAAGCAGTCAGCAGTCAGCAGTCAGCAGTCCGCTAATGACTGCTGCCTCAAAAAAAACTAAAAACTGCTGACCAAAAAACTGTAGACAAAAAACCAAAAAACTCCTATAATGAAGCCTCGACTTTAAGCCATATCTAGCTAGGAGGGTGTCATTCCTGAGTCATTGACCCTGACCGTTAGCCTCAGAGGCACTCGCGAAGTCAAGAATAACTATCAGTTATTTCGCCTGACTGGCCTGCTGGACGCTTTTTCTGAGGCTACTTTTCGGAAGGTACTGAGCAAATGTATTGACGAGGGCCCAAAACACGTAGTTTTGGACTTGTCTCAGATAGATTTTGTGGACAGTTCAGGTTTGGGCGCACTTGTGCAACTTGTCAAGAAGGCCCAAACCTTGGAGGGGACATTGCAAATTGTCTCAAATCCTCGCGTAACTCAGACTGTTAAACTGGTTCGCTTAGAGAAATTTTTGTCTTTGCAGCCTTCGGTTGATGAGGCGGTAAAAAACGTCAAGGATGCTTGACGAAAAGTGGATTTAATTAGCTATCCGGTTCTCAACGCTGGATAGCAAATTTTTATGGTTGTGCTGGTATAAAAATACCGATTTTCCCAGAAGCTGGGACACGCACAAACCGCTATTTCCCTCAATGCTTTGATATCCGGTGGATAGCCAGTAAAATATGTGTGGCAAACACGCGGAAAAATGGTATAAGAAGTAGGGAACAAGCAGGAAGCGATCGCGTTAACAAAGCCGTGCAGTCGCTATAATTGCTGAAGTGACGAAAGACGAAACAAGTAAGTGACTAGAACAACCAAGCTGTGCGGAAGTTTTATTTGAAAAAGTATGTCGCCGATCGCAGATGACGGGCTCAAACTGAGTCTGACTGATATCAGTTTAAATCGACAGCATCCTGCGAGGGCTACACCAGCAGATATAGAAAGGATTTCGCCCGCAGCGTGGGCATATTTGGGAGATGCAGTATACGAACTCTACGTTCGGAGTTCGTACTTAGTGCCACCCAAAAGATTGCAAGCTTATCACGAATTGGTGGTGGGGCAAGTACGAGCCGAAACTCAAGCGCGTCACCTGCGATCGATCTCTCCTTACTTGAACAGTATAGAATTAGCAATTGTCAAGCGCGGCCGCAATGCCGCATCGGGCCGTTCTAAGCGAGCAGATCCAGAAATATACCAACAAGCCAGCAGCTTAGAAACCTTGGTCGGATATTTGTACCTCACCGATCCCGAAAGATTGACCGAACTTTTGGCACTTTTAGAACTTGAGACTTAAAGGATGTTGTAGCAGTTAAGAGTTGGGAATGGGGAGGATTAATTAACCATCCTGGCACGGCGGCTAACATAAAAGAGCAAAAATCTCGATCTGGCAAACAGGATTTATCAGCCATTAATTAGCAACTTTACCACAGTAAAATCCTTGCTTCCTATCCAGGCAATCTAAAATCTCAAAGCCTCAAGATTCATCCGTTAATTCTTCAATTATTCAATCAATGCTTCCTCTTCAGCCAATCTAAAATCTCACATCCCCAAGATTGCTCCGTCAATTCTTCAATCAAAAATCGAAAATCGTTTTGACTGCCACAAGAAACCCATGAGAAAATTTACCAAACCAAACTCCTCGCGATCGCATTCCGACAGCAAGCCCTTCAAAAGCGAAGGCCGCCGTCAGGACTCAGAACCATCGTCTCCCCGTTTTGAACGCAAGCCCCGTCCCGACACTGGCCCAAGAGACGCGCCTCAAAAAAGATCGACCTTCTCCCCCCAATCCCGAGAAATGCCCGTGCGAGCAATTTTCAAACGGAGAGTCGATTCCGACAGCCAACCGTCCCTTCGCAGAAATAATCCTTTCCAAGACAGAGACAGTAGCCTGCAGGAATCCCGGGGCAATTATTACCAAGACAGAGACAGAGACAGAGACAGCAGCCCCCAGCCGGCCCGCAACAATTTCAGAGACAGAGACAGAGACAGAGACAGCAGCCCCCAGCCGGCCCGCAACAATTTCAGAGACAGAGACAGAGACAGAGACA